>JAMOTQ010000064.1 GCA_027068365.1 Methanocaldococcus sp. | reverse complement strand
TTATAAAAAGTTCATCAATCTTTGTTACTGCTGTTTTTTCTTCTTTCTTCTCTCCCTTCTTAACCAATATTCTGTAAGTTCCATCCCCCCTATCTTCAACTTTTATTATTTCATTACCCATTCCTTTTAAACTCTCAGTTAAATCAGTTAAGGCATTTTTTCCACAGATGATTTCTAATACTTCTCCAACTTTCATTTTATCTAACATGTCAGAAACCATCATTATAGGTCCTGGACAGGTAGCCCCAACAACATTAATAGATTTATCTGCCTTAATCTCCCCAACATAGATTTTAACTAAATCCCCATCAACTTCATATTTTAAGTTATACTTTTTCAGTAACTTTTCAATATCCTTAATTTGCTCCTCCCCATCAGTTTCAACAATTAAAATTCCTTCTTTTGTGTCATTTAAAATCATATCTATTAACAATGAAGGACTTCTCAATCCTTTAACCTTAAACTTTCTTATCATTCTTATCACCCATACTATTTATTATGCAATCTAAAAATTATAAAAATCAATAATTCGTGATTGTGTTATATCTATGAACAATCGTTAACACTCATCATATATAAACTTTTCGATTTTTAAATCAGAGATTATAAAAATCCCTTGCATTTTTATAAATTGAATCAATTATTTTCTCTTCCTCAACACCAATTTTCTTCATATACAACTTAGTTCTTGGTAGTGCATAAATATCTGACTTCAAACTCCCCAAATCACTGCTTAAAATAAATTTTTTGTTATAGTTCTTTATTATCTCTGCCGCTTCTTCATGGGTTAATTTCATCGACGGTTGAACAGTTAAGCCGATATAAACATCCCTATCAATCAAATCAACCGTCTCTTTATTTATGTGGTCAATCATAACCAGGTTATCTTTTATTTTAACTTCATCCAAAATCTTTAAGATTTCAATTAATGCCTCTTTCTTATTTTTCTCTGGCGTGTGGATGATTATTGGCATCTCATAGTATTTAGCTAAATACAACTGCTCTTTCAAAAGATTTTTCTCACTCTCTGTTATGTAATGCAATCCTGTCTCTCCAATGGCAACAACATTCTCATTCTCTAAAAATTCAGGAAGCTTTTTTATTAAGATTTCCCAATTCTTTGGATATCCCATAGGATGAACTCCAACTGCCACTTTAACCTCAACACCAGCCATCTCTCCTCTCTTAACCTCTAAGTTAATCAACCTATCCCAATGGTCTAAATAAACCTCTGGAACACTCATTTTGTATGGGTCATGAGCACAGGTTATTATTTTTTCAATTCCACTTAATGCCATCTTTTCCAAATCTTCAAAACTCCTAACATCCAAGTGAGTGTGTGCATCTATCACAAAAATCACCAAAATTGTTGATTTATAATAAAATAAAAATTAATAAAAAACAAAATATTAAAATATTACATTTTAGTCAAAAAATATAAAAATCTTTCATCATCAGATAGGGAGTGAATAACTGCCTGTCTAAGTCCAAAGTTAGTCCCCAATTTTTTGGCTAAAAATCTCTCCAACTCAATGGTTTCTTTTAAGACATCTATAACATTGGCATTTATATCAATCTCTGCCTTTACGTTTGGTTTTTCATTAAAATAGATAAGGTATTTTTCATATAAAATCTCTAAATTTCTCATCTCAACATCAAATAAATCCTTAAAAATCTTGCCATCATAGTCCTCAATTGATTTAAATTTTGCAATTATTAAAATTTTTATCTTATTTTGTAGTATTTTAACTAAATTTTCTTTTATTTCCTCCATAATTCCATCCTCATCATTGTTATCATTCAAAATAAAAAATAAAAAAGATTTTAAAAGTTATCCTACTAATCTCTTAATATCTTCATCAACCGTTGAGATTGTTGAAATTCCAAACTTTTCCACTAAAACTTTTGCCACATTTGGTGATAAGAACGCTGGTAGTGTAGGACCTAATACTATATCCTTAACTCCCAAGTAAAGCAAAGCTAATAATACAGTAACTGCCTTTTGCTCATACCATGAAATGTTATAAGCGATTGGAAGTTCATTAACATCCTTTAAACCAAATGCATCTTTTAAAGCCAATGCAATTCTAACTAACGAATAGCTGTCATTACACTGTCCGGCATCTAAAACCCTTGGAATTCCATCAATTTCTCCCAAATTCAGTTTAATAAACCTATACTTTGCACATCCACATGTTAATATAACAGTATCCTTTGGAAGTTTCTTGGCAAATTCAGTATAATACTCTCTTGTTTTATGCCTTCCATCACATCCAGCCATTACAACAAACTTCCTTATCTTTCCACTTTTAACTGCTTCAATAATCTTATCTGCTAATGCTAAAACTTGGTTATGTGCAAAACCTCCAACAATCTTACCATTTTCAAGTGGTGTTGGTGGCTTACACTTTTTAGCATGCTCTATAACCTCTGAAAAGTCCTTAGTTCCATCCTCTTTTACTGGAATTCTCTTTAATCCCGGATAGCCAACTTCATTAGTTACATAAACCCTATCCTTGTATGAGTCCTTTGGTGGAACTAAACAGTTTGTTGTCATGATTATTGGACCGTTAAATTTCTCAAACTCCTCTCTTTGGAATGGCCATGAACCTCCATAATTCCCTACAAAGTGCTCATACTTCTTGAAGAATGGGTAGTAATGGGCTGGTAACATCTCACAGTGGGTATAGACATCAACTCCAGTTCCTTTGGTTTGTTCTAATAACTCCTCCAAATCTTTTAAGTCATGACCACTAATTAATATTCCTGGTCTGTCTCTAACTCCTAAATTAACCTCTGTTATCTCAGGATGTCCATAGGTTTCAGTGTTTGCCTTATCTAATAACGCCATCGTTTCTACTGCATACTTTCCTGTCTCCATTGCTAAGTTAAATAACTCATCGGCATCTTTACTATCAACGATTTTAGTAAATGCCCTAATCATAAACTTATGGATTTCTTCATTGTTGTATCCAAGATGCATTGCATGGCTTAAATAAGCTCCAATTCCCTTAATTCCATAAGTTATGAGTTCCTTTAAAGACCTTATATCTTCATTGTCTTCTGCTAAGACGCTGACTTCTTTTGCTTTTGATAACTCTATTATATCCTCATCAGTTTCATAAGTCCAAGTAGCACAGTGAGGAAGTTCTTCTTTATTTATATTGGTTTTTTCAATAATTTTTTCTCTTAAAGCAACTCCCTTCTTTATCCAATCTATTACATCCTTATCATCAAAATTGACATTAGTTATTGTTACAAATAATGCCTTTGGAATGTAATCCATGACCTCATCATCTAAGTAATTGCCCTTATCACAGACGTAGCATAAACCTTTTATAGTATAAATTAATACATCTTGAAGGTTTGCTACTAAATCATCTTTTCCACAAACTCCTCTTATTGTGCATCCCTCATTTTTTGCAGCTTCTTGGCATTGGAAACAAAACATTTTAGTTGGTCTTGGCTCAAAATTCATATTATCCCCTCTTATTTTTGGTTAAATTACGCCTCATTTAATATTTTAGCATATTGATTTACATATTTCTTTTTTATCTTATTATATAAATACATTTTTGACATTTTTATTAGGGTAGTGGAGGTAAATATTATCCCAAAGATGTAAATTTAAGATATAAATATTATGAAAAATATGTTAAAAAATAATAATCTTGTCATAAATTTTTCCATTAATTTTTCCTATACTTTCATAAAACTTTGATATATCTTCTGAATGCCCTTCAACAATAAATATCTCAACTTTGGCATGCTTTCCACAAGATGTTACTACATACGCTTGGTTTATAGATTTTATAATACCATTATACTCAAAATAAAGCTTACTCATTTTTTCCATTGCTTCCTTTGTAGGATTATATACAACAATTATAATTCCACTAACATTTTCATTTTTGTTTAATGGATTATTTTCCAAAACATATTTTCTTACAGCATCCCTAATTAACTCACTTCTACTCGAATAGCCCTTCTTTTTAACAATCTTATCAATCTCCTTTAAGAGAAATTTTGGAAATGAAATACTTATCCTTTCAACATTAACCATTATAATCACCAAAAAATGTTTTTATTAGGTAGTATTAATAATCTTATAATTAAATTTAAAGTGTGATATGATGATAAAAGAAAAAAGAAAAGTGGAAGTTATTGGATTAGAACTCCCAATTTTTAAAGGTAATGAAAATATAGATTTAGCTGAGTTAATTGCCCAATATCCAATTGAAGATGGAGACATTATTGTTATAGCGGAAACATTAATTTCAAAATTAGAAGGAAACGTAATAGATAGAGATAAAATAATCCCTTCAAAAGAAGCTATTGAATTAGCTAAAAAAACTGGAAAGGACCCAAAAGTTGTGCAAGTTATATTAGATGAAGCAAAAGAGGTTGTTAAAGTTGGAAAAAACTTTATTATAACTGAAACAAAGCACGGTTTTGTTTGTGCCAACAGTGGAGTTGATGAAAGTAACGTATATAATGGCATAAAAACACTCCCAAAAAATCCAGATGAGAGTGCTGAAAAAATTAGAAGAGAGATTGAAAAATTAACTGGAAAAAAAGTTGGAGTTATAATATCTGATAGTGTTGGAAGACCTTTCAGGAAGGGAGCTGTTGGAATTGCCATTGGCGTTAGTGGAATATTAGCATTGTGGGATAGAAAGGGAGAAAGAGATTTATTTGGCAGGGAATTAAAAACAACAGAGGTAGCTATTGCTGATGAGTTAGCAAGTATGGCAAATGTTGTTATGGGGGAGGCAGATGAGGGTATCCCAGTAGTGATAATTAGAGGAGCTAATGTGCCTTTTGGCAATGGGAAGGGAAGAGATTTAATTAGACCTAAGGAAGAGGATGTCTTTAGAAATTAAAAATCAATTTGGTGAGTTAAAATGGTAAAAAAAGTTTATGGTATTGGTGTTGGAGTTGGAGACAAAAAATTATTAACGTTAAAAGCTCTTGAAGTTTTAAAAAAAGTGGATAAAATATTTGTTCCAATATCAAAAGAAGGAAAAAAATCAATTGCCTATGAGATTATAAAGGATTATGTTGATGGAAAAGATGTTGAAGAGCTTTTATTTCCAATGATTAAAGATAAAGAAAAATTAAAAAAATATTGGGAAAATGCTTTGGAAAAAGTTTTAAAAGAAAAAGGAGAAGTTGCTATAATAACAATCGGAGACCCAACACTATACAGCACATTCTCCTATGTATGGAAACTTTTAAAAAATAAAGGCATTGATGTAGAGGTAATTAATGGTATCTCATCAATATTTGCCTCTGCTGCTGCTTTAAATATGCCATTAGTTGAAGGAGATGAGAAACTTTGCATATTACCACAAGGAAAGGACTTAGAAAAATACATTAATGAATTTGACACTATAATTATTATGAAGACAAAAAATTTAAAGGAGAAGTTAAAGAAGATAAAAGATAAAGACAAATATATAATTGGGTTGGTGAAAAGAGCTACATTTGACGATGAAAAAATATCTATTGGCAAATTAGATGAGATAAATTTTGATGAATTTAATGACTATCTTTCCTTAGCAATAATAAAAAGGGTTAAAAATGAAAATCATTAAGGCAGTTCCAGAAGAATTTTTAAACGGGCTGTATTTAATTCCAACTGACAGGGGGAATTTGTTAGAGTTAGATGAAAATGGAAATTTTGAAGTAGTTAATAATATACCAATAATAAGGGTCTTAGCAACACCAAATCTAAAAAAGACAATTGCAAAACTTGCCTATCAAATTAAAGACAAATATTATTTATTCAAAGATTATGAAAAGGCAACTTGGTTAAAAAACCTCTTAGAATACATGAGCAAAAAAATAGAACTTGACAAATATTACAGAGCCAAAAAGACATGGTATAGAGGAATTGGGGATTTATTTAAAAACATAAGAAAATGGGAATTTGAAAAGGTTGTCGGAAAAATAATATCCTTACTAAAAGTTTTAAATCCAATAATCGTCTTTGATGTCCATGATATAAGAAAGTGGCACTATAAAAAAAGTTTTTTGAATTTTATTAAAGAGCTAAGGAAGAATAACATAAGCGTTGTTATAAGGTATCCTATTGACTGTCATGGAGAAATTTTAAGGAATTTCCCAGAAGCAATTTTAAATGTAAAAGCAGCCATAAAATACTTTGCAAAAGCTCATGGTTATTACATAAGCGATAGAGTGGCTGAATACCTCCTAAATATAACAAATGGAAACTTAGACATAATATATTTGATATTGAGACACTCAAAAAGAGAGATTAAAAATCTTAGAGAACTAAAAATTCCATGGCTCAAAATATTGCCTTATATAGTTGATGCGAAATATCGAAAATTAGTTGAGGTTATAACAGAGCTTAGAAAATTCAAAATCGAAGATATTGCCTACAAGGTCAATTACAAATTACCCACACTATATAGATACTTGGACGATTTGGTTAAGTTAGGGATACTGACAAAAGTAAAATACAAAAATAAAATTAGGTTTAGAATAAGGTTAAATAGAAATATATTGTTATCACTTCTCAAAAAATCTAAGCACAACTATCTCCACTGGTTATCTATTTTTATATTAGACAGTATACCTTGGGATATACAAATCTTCGAATTTTCGAAAAGTATATAACAAAAATTTTAAAACTACGCTTCACATTAGACAGTAGAGTAGTATTATTATTTATTGGTTGTGTATGGTTATGACATGAGCTTGTTTTCTTTTTTTACATAAAATTAACAATATAAGGAACATAGTTTATATATGAATTTCTTATAAGGTTTTCGAGTTTTCGAGTTGCATGTATGTATATGCGAAAAATTCCCATCACAAGCACTTAATGGTTGTGATTATCACAAGCACAAGCATTATATTGTTATATTTTTTTACACAATATAAGTAAAAACAAAACAAAAATAATAATATAAATTATAATACAAAATAATATATGATATATAACAAAAATAACATTAAAATACGGTTATTTTAATAAACAAAAACACAAAAACAGTTATTTGGCTTTTATATCTGATGTTAATCGTTTATATCACAAAATAGGATATACTATTCCCTATTTTAATTTTGTGATAATTCCGTCCTTGAAAAATTTACCTTACTTTCCCAACCATATACATACATGCAACTCGAAAACTCGAAATTTATTCATCTTGATTTTTTAATGTTTTATAGAGCTTTTTCAAGTAATCGATATGTTTGCATGAATCACTCTGACATATAACACACCACCAATAACCTTTATTATTTCTAAAAACGTCTCCTAAATGCTCCCCGTTGCAATCAAAGAATGAAAAAATTATTCCACCAAGTTTATCCTCTTTCCACTTGATTTCAAACCCTATTCTATCTACTGGGTAATACTTGGTGGCAATTTTCTTTTTAGGTAATTGTTCGAAAACACTCGAAAAACTCAAATCAAATATTTCTGGGGCTAATCTTTTTAATACTGCCAATCCCTTCGAGGTAAATGAATATATAACCTTATGACCTATCCTTTTCCTTTTCATTATGTTTAAAGCTGAGCATAACCTTAAAAAAGAGCTTGCAAGACCTTTCGATATATTTAAATTTTCTGCCAGTGATTGAGGATAGGTTGTGCCACGTATTAACACATAATGTAAAATTGCCTTCCTAAATATTGTTGATACAATTTCGTATGGTAATCTATCCATTTATTATCCCTCCTGCAAATGTTATATTTGATTTTGATTTTTTAAAATTATTGCGTTCAATTATATTCCATTTTTTGGTTTATAAATTTTTTGATTCACGAGATTGTTTTACCATATTGTTTTTGGGTAGAGTATTACTGACATTTTAAGGATTTATATTTGATTATGTCTTATGATGGAGCCAATATTTATTTTTTTCTAAATTGTTGATATTTTTGTATTTTATTTGATACATTTTATAAATTTTAGGATTATGTTAATTTGATTATAATCTTTGATTCATAGTTTTTTATTGATTATATAATTTGATTCACGTTATTTTGTTTTTTTGGTTTTGTAGTTATTACGATGAGAAGAATTCAAATTAACTTTATTTCATTGAGATAGTATATATATTATTTTTATTTTTATTCAAGTTTATTTCTGAGGATTTTGGTTACTTACACAACCAATATAATTGTTTGATTCACGATATTTTTTGTATTTTATTGTTTGATTCACGATTTTTTTATATTAAAAAGTTTGCGTTGTATAGTTATATATTTACATAGTTTTGTGTAATAACATAATTGAATGTTGAGCGTTGAGTTATTTATTCGAGTTTTCGAAATCTATATAATACACTATCAACAAAAATCCGAAACCAATGAAAAACATAATAGCCATTTATTTAAATTAGTCAATATTATTGTTGATGGTGGAAATAATGGACCCAATAGAGTTTATACAAAAATCAGCGAATTCAATAGCAAGCACTATGCATAAATTAAAGCTAAAATACAACCCATTTTCTGAAAAGCCGATAAGAGGAAATACGAAGTTTTTTGTTGGTAGGGTTAGTGAGTTGAGAGAAATAGGGGAGATTTTGGGTTCTGCTCAGCATGGTAGTGTAGCAAATGCCGCAATAGTTGGAACTAAGGGTATAGGAAAGAGTTCAATGCTTAATATTATATATTACGCTACAAAAAAGCAGGGACACTGGGTTGTTGAGATGACTGCCTCCCAAGTAACACCAAGACAGTTTTTAATTCAGCTTTTATACAATATATTAACTGAGAATATTCTAACTGTGAGTGGGACTATAAAATCTGATTATATGGAACATTCAAATAGAATTTTAGATATGTATAGGAAACTAAACAACTATGGGGATAAAGTTCCTATTCATTATCCAAGGGAGAGGATTGAGAGGGACTTAGAATATTTAATAAATGAAGTTAAAAGCCATGATAAGTTGTGTATAATTTTGATTGATGAAGCAGACCAATTTGCGAAAAAGAGTTGTTTATCTTTATTACAGTTCTTTCACTCATTCTTGTATGAAGAGGGAATTTTAACCTTTATGGCTGGTTCTCCAACATTGATGGATGATTTAACAAAGATATCCCCACCAATTAAGGATAGAATTCCAAAAATAATAAATATGCCGCCTTTATCAAAAGATGAGTCGTATGATTTAATTAGGAGGAGGTTAGAAGATGCTCATATAGATGGGGCTGAGGAATTTGAGCCGTTTACTGATGAAGCCATCCACAAAATTGTTGAAGAATGTGACGGCATTCCAAGAAAGATAATAATGACATGCTCTGAATCAATATCAATAGCCATAAGAAAGGGCTTAACTATGATAGATGAGCATATTGTTAAGGAGGCGATGCATTCCCTTGGCATTAGTGTAGGGCATCAGATATTAAACCATTTAACTCCTGCTCAATCAGAGATTGTTAGGGCAATGGCAAAGCTTGGAGGTTCAGCAACTGTAACGCAGTTGGCTGAATATCTAAAAAAATCACCAAGCACCATTGGAACGCATTTATCAGATATTTATGAGATGGGGTATATTTATAAAGAAAGGGAGGGTAACAACGTATATTATAGGTTATCCAGAGAACTTAGAGATGTTTTAATGGGTGAAGATGATGAATTGGAGATGTGATGTTCAAAATTTTGAGCCGGATGTTAAGATATCATTGACAAGGGTTGGAGTTACAAATTTGAAAAAACTTGTTAGATTAAGGAGAACAAATAAGAGACCAATAATTTTGTTATCCACATTTGAGGTTTTTGTTAATCTGCCAAGCTCACAGAAAGGAATACACATGTCGAGGAATCCTGAGGTTATAGAAGGAATAATAGATGAAGCATTGGAAATGGAGAGTTATGAGATGGAAACCATTTGTGAGGAGATAGTTAAAAGGTTGTTTGAGAAGCACGAATATGCCACAGAAGCAGAGGTTTTCATGGTTAGTGATTTTATGACTAAGGAGAAGAGCCCCATATCTGGGAAATATTCTCAGGAGATTCATAAGATTATGGGTGGAGCCAAGGGAGTGAAAAAGGATGATAACATTGAATTAACGAAGATTGTTGGGGCTGAGGTTGTTGGCATAACTGCCTGTCCTTGTGCCCAAAATTTAATAAAGGAGATGTGTATAAAAAATTTAAAGGAAAAGGGATTTTCTGATGAAGATATTGATAAAATATTAGATTCTGTTATTTTTGCCACTCATAACCAAAGGGGAATTGGTAGGATTATCTTAGAAGTTCCTACTGGCTATGATATTGAGATTATGGATATCATAGATATAATTAAAAAGTCCATGAGTGCTGAGATTTATGGGATTTTAAAGAGGGCTGATGAGGCATATGTTGTTGAAAAAAGTCATAAAAAGCCGATGTTCGTTGAGGACTGTGTTAGAGAGATGGCTAAAAGGTTGGTGGAGAAGTTTAAACACTTACCAGATGAAACAAAGGTTTTAATTAGGCAGGTAAATATGGAGAGTATTCACAGGCATGATGCATTTGCTGAAAAAGTGGCAACATTGGGAGAGCTAAGGAGAGAGCTTGATAATATTTAGATAATTTAATTATTTAATAACTACATCTTTTTAGTAGATTTTTGATTTATTTGCTTATATTTTTAATAGGTTATTTTATTTATCTACTATTTTCAAAATTTTAGATAAAATGATTTTGTGGTGATAATTTGAAGGCACTGGTTTTGGGGGTTAATACAAGACCCGTAGCTAACTCTCTAAAAAAATTGGGTTTTTATGTTTATTCTGTCTCTTACTATGCTCCAGAAGATTTAAATGCTGATAAAAAATATTACTTAATAAATCCTCTATATCATGGAAGATTGAAGGAGAATTATGATGAAAACAAGTTAATTGAGATAGCTAATACATTAGCTGATGATGTTGATTACATCTTTATAACCTCTGGTGTTTTTGAATTCGAAAATTCGAAAATTCCGAGATGGGATAATGTTGTAGGTAACGAGCCAAAAAAGATAAATGAGATTAGCAATAAATATAAAACATACAAAAAATTAAAAAATCTTGGTTTTAATATCCCAGAAACAAAGAAAATAAATAATAAAACTCAATTATATAAATTTTTGGAGGAGTTTAATACCTGTATTTTAAAACCTGTTTATGGAAGTGGAGGGAATATAATAAAGCTGGATTTAAATAATTTTAGTGATGAGTTAATTTATGAAATTAAGTTCCCAATTATTGCCCAGGAATGTATTAGAGGGAAAAGTTTCAGTGCCAACTTCATAGGCAATACATTTATAACCTTTAACAAACAAATTATAATTAAGGGAATGTATGCTGGAAATCTAACACCATATATTAATTTACCAAATAGGTTTATTGAAATATTTAGAGAAATTATAGAATCTTTTGAATTAAAGGGAATGAATGGTATTGATTTTTTGATTAAAGATAATGAGTCATATATTGTTGATATAAATCCTCGCATTTTAGGGACTTATGAGACAATAGAGATGAGTGCATCTCAAAATTTAGCAAGAGCTTTATTAAATAACAAGTATACTAATGAGATTAAACTAAAAGAGACATATATAAAAAGAATATTGTTTTCTAAGGAAAAAATTACTGTAAATATTTCAAAAAGGGACTTTGTATATGATATACCGAAGAAAAATGCAGTTATAGAGAGAGGAGAGCCCATAGCTACAATAATTGCAAAAGAAAACATTAAATCAATAATAAACAGCGTTTATAAGGAGTGTGTAGAGTATGAAAAAAGGAAAAATAGAGATGATATATGAGATGTTAAACGACCCTTTGGTTCAAGAAGTTCTTTTCAATATATTTGAAGGCAATGAGAAGGGATTTGAAGTTATTGACGTCCTTTTAGAAAAGGGCGAAACAACAGAGGAAGAAATTGCCAAAGAGCTTGGAGTAAAGCTTAATGTAGTTAGAAAACTT
Source organism: Methanocaldococcus sp. (assembly GCA_027068365.1). Taxonomy (GTDB): domain Archaea; phylum AGJL01; class Methanococci; order Methanococcales; family Methanocaldococcaceae; genus Methanocaldococcus. Next base: position 29,741 of record JAMOTQ010000064.1, on the reverse strand, counting down.
CTATATAAATTATACGACGCAAGATTAGTTGATTATAAAAGATGGAAGGATGAAGAAACCAACTGGTATTCCTACACATGGCTACCAACACTTGAAAAACTTCCCTATGTTGTAAAAAAGAAAATAAATGAGTTAATTAAAGACCTTGAAAAAAAGTTGGAGTTTGAAAAAAACAACATGTTTTTCTTCTGTCCAAATTGTAATGTGAGATTTACATTTGAGGAGGCAATGGATTATAACTTTGAATGTCCTGCCTGTGGAAACATGTTGCAGGAATTTGATAATCGTGAATTAATTAGGGACTTAGAGGAGCAAATAAAATTTTTAAAAAATGAACTTAAAAATAATCCTTTTTTAAATTTAAAATAAAATTTTAAAATTATTGGAGTGAAATTATGGAGTTTGAGAAAGTCCTTTCTATTTTAAAAAACCTATGCCCTGAGAATGTGGTGGAGCATTGTCTGGCAGTTTCAGAGTATGCTTATGAATTAGCATTGGCTATAAAAAATAAAGATTATAATGTCGATGTTGAGCTTGTTAGGTTGGGAGGTTTGTTACATGATATTGGTAGGAGTAAAACTCACGGTATAGAGCATGGTGTTGTAGGAGCTGAAATTTTGAGGGAGTTGGGTTTTGATGAAAAAATTGCTTTAATAGCTGAGAGGCATATTGGGGCGGGGATAACAAAGGAAGAAGCTATTGAGCTTGGGCTTCCACCAAAAGATTATATTCCAATAACTTTGGAGGAGAAGATTGTTGCTCATGCTGATAATTTGATATTTGGGACTAAAAGAGTTGAGATAGATGAGGTTATAAAAAAATTTGAAAAAAAACTTGGAAAAAATCATCCTTCAATTAAGAGAATTATTCTGCTGAATGATGAAATAAATAATCTTTTAAAATAGAATGAAAATTTTTAATATTTGATTATGAGAACATTCCTGGGGCAACTTTTAATATCATGTAGTATGTTAAAACTCCAATAGTAGAGGTTAATGTGGAAATCATAACCATCCTTCCGATTTTTAAACCAAACAAGGGAACTGCAAATAATGCTCCAATTAATGTTGTTCCTATTTGTACAATTTCTAACCCCTTTTGAATGTCTTCTGGTTTCACTGGGGGGATGGGTGAAGACACTCCCGCTGTCATTGTAGATATTGCGATTAAGTAAGCCCCTAATAGCCCTCCTATGGCTGGAACAACTCCACACAATATGATAAAACCAACTGCCAACCCCTGGGCTGTGACACTCAATAACTGCCTTTTATATAGTGCAAAATCTTCGAGAGTTTTTGCTAATATTTTTAAGGAGTCTGCTAAATTTCCTCCATATCTTCTGTTTTCTATCATAATCCTTGCTAACATTCTTAAAATCTTTGAGTCATACAATGCAGATATGACATTAAATGACTCTTCAAAGCTTAATTTCTGTTTTTCCATTAAATACAGAACTTTTCTAAATATATCACTAATTTCGTCTATTTTACTTTTAACAACTTCTTCCAAAGCTTCATTTATAGACCGCCCTGATTCAAGGGACAGTATTATAATATAAAGTGCCTGTGGTATATTTCTTTCTAACTTTTCTATTTTGTTTTCATACATTATTTGTGGTAGAGCCAATGCTGTCCCAACATATAGTATAACAAAAAGTACTAAACTTTTGATAGTGGTTTTTAAGTACAGGCATAACAATGTAACAATTACAGCGATAAATATTAAAAATATCACATATTTTTTTTCATCAATGCTCCTTCCGAGTTTTCTTAAAATAATGACATTCTTTTTAATGGTCTTAAAGTATATTAACTCTAAATATTGCCTCATATCATTCACCATAATAAAAAATCATCTTTATTTTGTGATGTTTTTAAATAATATGATTGGTAATGGGAATAAGATTAATAGAGGGGAGTGTATAGTATGGTATAGAAATATTTACTCTATTTTCATCTTTACGAATAGTCCAAAGATTAAAGTTAATAATGGACCAATTTTTGTCAGTAGTAAGTCCATAGTATTTAGTATTCCAGGGAATCCTTGATTTGCCATCATTGTTGATAATATCATCCCACTAAATGGAAGAATCAATCCTGTTCCAAATGCCAAGTTTCCCATTGTTTGTATTATAAATTTTGATGATTCCAACTTAGTCATTGACTCCCTAACGATATCTTCATATAGCTTTTCCAATAGAAGGGCTAAATTACCTTTGTTATAGCCAATTAGCATTTGGTCATATAGTTTTTTTAATAAAGGTATTTCAGTTCTTAGTTTTGCTCTTTCTAATGCCTCTGCTAAGCTATATCCCGACACATTAACATCTCGAATTATCGTTTTTGCTTCAAAAGATACTATTCCAAATTCGTCACTTTTTGAAATCGCTTCAAGGACCTCTGGAAGTGAAGCCCCCGCCCTTAAAATAGATACCATATATAACAAAGTAAATAGTATTTGCATTTTAATTTCTCCTCTAAATAATATTAATCTAAGTTTTGGGTAAAAAATCGATAAAATTAACACACCTACTGAGGCAAATACTCCATTAATTAACCCTCCAACAATGTTTCCATCTAATGCGTTAAATAAAAAAACTGCAATAAAAATAACAACCATATATACAATTACTCTCTTAAAATATTCTACTTCATTTTCATAACCAATATATTTAAGTAGATTCCTTGAGAATATTCTCGAACGACCTACAATGTTGGATATTGACTCTGCGGATTTTCTTATAAATTCCTCATCATACAATAAGTATTCATAATCTTTATATCTTTGGAGAATTATTACTTCATCTGGCTCCATATATGCCCCATAAAATTCAGAGACCTCAATTCCCAAGTCATCACTCATTTTTTTTATTTCGGATAGAGTATCGGCATCTAATACAACAATCCCCCATTTGTATAGGGTAAATATAATTTTCATTTTAATTTTTTTAATTTTTTCTTTTAAACCCGACATCTCAATCCCTCAAAAAGTAATTTAGATGGACAGGGACTTTAAAAGTTTTTCAGGATTGGCTTGATATGCCATTATATATTTTCCAACATCTTCAAGTTTTCTAATGTTATTTTTGTATAGATAATTTAACACCTTCTTTCTATTTTCTCTATCTTTTAGTAATTCCTCCCTTGAAATACCTGCAATTTCACATACCTCTTCTTCCCACATACAAATACCTTTCCTTACTAAGGTATCTTTTAGACCATCGTATTCATAAAGGGTGGTTTTAGCCAAACCTCCTCCACCTTCCCCACCTCCTCCTTTTACAATCTCCACAATTCCAAGGATTCTCCTTATTGTTTTCCCCCCTCTTCTAATCCTTTGCTGATTTATTATAAAGTCCAATGCTGTTAGCATAATCTCTGGGACATTCATTGGAGGGCTTTTCAATCTTAAAATTGCTTCCTCAGCACTATTAGCGTGTAAGGTTCCAGAACAGTTTGAAACAGCAATTCCTCCATTAATTCCAGCAATGTAAGTGTGGTTATCTTCTACTGTTAAATCATATATGTGCCCGGTATATTCAATAACTTTTATGTCTTTAATGACATCTACCTCTAACTTATTTAAATCTTTTGAGATATAGATATGGTCTCCAACTTTTGCCATTTCAGCGTTTAATTCAAAAATTATACTGTCTTTTACGACATATATTGGATGGTCATGAGTTAGAGTTATCTCTCTCCCATGTTTAGTTTTTATTTTTAATAACTTACCCTTATATTCTTTTCTCCAAATTCTTGTTATTTTTTTGTCTTCAATATCCCATGTTGATTTATTAAAACTCTTTATGAATATATCCTCACTCTCTATATTTACCCATTTGAATCCATTATATTCTTTTTTTATACTGTCTTTATATTTTTTAAATAATGCATCTACAAAATCGCCAATCTTTGTTATAGTTCCTTCCGATAGATAAATGGGTTCATCATGAATTAAAGCCCCATCGTGCCCTGTATTCATAGCTACTAATAAAGATTGAGCTTCTTCTCCCCTAACCTCTCCTACGAATATCCTATCTGGTCTCATTCTTAGAGCGTTTTTAATTAAATCGTTCATTGTAACCTCATACTCTGGCATTCCGGGTCTTGCAGGTCTTGTAATCATCTTTATAACATGTTTGTGAGGAATCTGCAATTCTGGGGTGTCTTCTATGGTAATGATTCTCTCGTTATACATTGAGAATAATGACAAGACATTCAATAACGTTGTTTTTCCTGAACCCGTTCCCCCGGCTATTAAAGTGTTTGCGGGTTTTGCTCCGAAGTAACCTTCAACAGCTTGCCACAAAAAAGCGGCAACATCTAAATTTAATGACCCAAAGTTTATTAAATCTATAACTGTTAGTGGATTTTTTGAGAATTTTCTTATTGTTAATGTTGCTCCATTCATTGTTATATCTGCTGTTGTAGCGTTGACTCTACTCCCATCTGGTAAAAAAGCGTCAAGCATTGGAACTCTTGAATCAATCGGTCTATTGACTAAGTTTGCAATACTTTCGATAATTCTATCAACTTCATTTCTATCCAATATAATATTTGTTTCACACATTTGGTGCTTTCTGTGGAATACAAACACTGGGACATTATACCCATTAACCATAACTTCCTCTAACTGGTCATCGTGAAGTGGGATTTCCAATAATCCTAACCTACCAGATATTAAATAAAAATATTTGGCTAAGGAATCAATATAAGGAATGTTTAAATTATATCTTGTGGAGAAGTCAGATATATAATCTTTTATTTGTTTATATCCGGTTAGTCCAAGTTCTCCAATCTGCATTTTTATCATATTGAGGTTTTCTTTTGAAATTTTTGAAAGTGATGCGTTAATTTTCTCTATTTCTGGGATTATGTAATATACATAACCCTCTTCTTTTTTTATTACCACATCCATATTTATCTCATCAACTTCAACATTGTATACATCTAATATTTCCTCATTTTCCTTTTTAGTTTCAATATAATTTGATACTAAATTACTCGATTTTTTAACTGAAATATTTTGTTTGTTGTCTGACAATGTTAGTTTTGGTTCTTCTTTTATAGATATTTTGCTACTTTTCTTTTGAATCTTATCAAACAATCCCAAATGCATCACCATAAAAAATTTTTAGAGTAGAAGTTTAGAGTTAAAAAAATTAGCTAAATACAATTGGTAAAAATAAATTATAAACTATAAAAAATAATTATTAGTTAAACAGCTATATATAAGTTCATATAAGTTCAATTATACATAACAATTATAAAGTTACATCAATATCTAAGTGTTCCGTCAGTTCTTTATATCTATTTCTTATGGTTACCTCTGTCACACCGGCAACTTCAGCAACTTCCCTCTGTGTTCTTCTACATCCAAGGAGAACACTTGCTATATATATTGCTGCGGCAGCTACCCCAGTAGGACCTCTACCACTTGTTAGTCCCTTTTCAGCCGCCTGTTGTAATATCTGTATTGCTTTGGATTCAACCTCTCCAGGTAATCCAAGTTCTGAGGCAAATCTTGGCACATAATCAATTGGGTTTGTTGGTGTTAATTTTATATTTAATTCTCTTGCTAAAAATCTGTAAGTTCTACCAATTTCTTTTCTGTCTACTCTTGATGCCTCAGCAATCTCATCTAATGTCCTTGGGACTCTACATCTTCTACAAGCAGCATAAATAGCAGCTGCAACAACTCCTTCAATACTTCTACCTCTTATTAATCCTTTCTCAACAGCATTTCTGTAAATTATAGCTGCGTTCTCCCTAACATGTCTTGGTAAGCCAAGCTTTGACGTAATTCTATCTAATTCTGACAATGCAAATGCTAAGTTTCTTTCAGCAGCGTCACTGACTCTAATTCTCCTCTGCCATTTTCTTAACCTATAAAGTTGAGCCCTTTTATTTGCAGATAAATCCTTTCCATAACTGTCTTTATTTCTCCAATCAATAACTGTTGATAGACCTTTATCGTGGATAGTGTTGTGTAATACAAATCCACCAAATCCAGCAACGAAGTTTTCAGCATTTGGAACTGTTAAATCGTAGGCATATCCATTAGTTGGCTCTACTTTATTAATCTCTTTGATTTTTAAGAATATAAAATCAGAGTTAATAAGTTTTTCGAGTTTTTTATCATTGTATTTTTTGGCAATCTTTAATGCAAGGTCTTTTCCTATTTTATCCCTATCTCTACATTTCCACTCTTTTTTATACTCATAAGGAGCTGGGATTAACTCAGAAATTGGCGGCTTTTTGTTTTCTTTCTGATAGTTGTTTATGTATCCCAATTTTTCAATGTCTTTTGGATTTGTTATTGTTAATGTATAGGAATGACTATCTTTAACATGCTGTCCAGTTTTTTCAATTACATGCCCTTTAATAAATTCCTCTCCATAGTTTGCATTAATTCCTAACTGCAATAATAAGAATGCTAAATCTTCAATAAGTTCTTTTGATGCAGAAACTGCCTTTAATTGGACTGTTGAATACTTTTTGTTTATATATAAGTTACCGTCTCCATTGAAGTATCCAATGAGGAACGCTTTCTTTAAGTTTGCTGGGAATTTGAATACAATTGGAGGAACTCTCTTATTCTTAGCTCCACTTTTTATATTTAGCTTTTTGAACAACTCAACCAATATTTTACTGTTTATTTCAATTTGGACGCTTGAACCTTTGTCATAAACTATTGGATTTAAGTTTAATGACTTGAAGTAATCAACAACTTCCTTTATGTATTCTTTTTCATGAGAACCAAAGGAGAAGACAATTTTTCTTTCATCATAATGTCCCTCAGCAATGAAATATCCTAATATTTTAGCGAATCTTTCGTCTACCTTTATTTTTACTGGAAGGGCTTTACCACTTCTACATCTAATTGTGGCATTGTCTGGAATTGGGATGTTGTTATTTAAAATATATTTCAATGGGGCAGATTTTCTTCTTCTCCAATCTTTATTCTTGAATGGGTAGTCAAATTGGACATAAATATTCCTTAAATCTTTTACAACATCAATTAAGTTAATTTCAATTTCTTCTTCAATATTAGGTAGTTCTTTTGCTAAAACTAATATATCTCCAACTTTTAACTCATCAACTCTTATTGGAACTACTTTATTATTTTTTATGGTAAAGACGCTATGACTTCCAGTAACTCTAACCTTCTTATTTCCTTCAACAACTATTTCAAACATCTCACTAACTGGATGCCTTGAAACCTCTGAAACAGGCATGAATTTGAATTTGTAATTGCTATCAAAGGCAATGACTTCAATATCCTTACACTTTGCTATCTCTAAGATGCCTTCTCTTCTAACATTTTCTGAGTTTTCAATAACCTTATCTATAAGTTCTCCGATTTTAACAACCTTTATTTCTCCATGTTCTCTAATGATTATTGGTTCATTGTAATCAACACTATATGTCATAGGAGCTCCAACTCTACATCTCTTAATCTTTTGTTCATGGTCAAATGCTCTCCATTCTGGTCCAATATCAAATAATTTTTCTTTAATAACACATCCACATTTTGCACAAACAATTTCAGCCCTTTCATAGTCTTTAACAACTTCTTTACTACCGCAGATTGGACAGACAATTTCTTCTTCCTTAACATTATCTTCTTTTTTTTCAGATTTTGTTATAATTTTCTTTTCTTTAATTTTTTCATTTTCTTTAGTTTTAAGAACTTCCATAAGCCACACCGAAGAGTTTTTTAACTTTTTCTCTTAGAATTTCTATATTTAGATTTATCGTTTTTTATATATGCAGTTCCAGAAATTTCTATATTTTTATCAGTAGGGAGTATTTTTATATACGGCTTAGCAACCGGTCCAAAAATATCCACGACCTTACCAATTTTCCTATTATTAAAAATAACTATTGAACCAATCTTTATCTCTCTCTTTCCTCTTGCTATCAAGAAACCCTTTGGCGTTTTATGTAGTATTTTCACTTTCAAATTGCTCCCTCTATATATGCTGATTTATCTTTATTAATAACTACTATATATAACTTTCGAAAACTTTATATATATGTAGTTTGAGGAGGTATTTATATTTAATGATTATATATTTATATATGTAAAATTACGGGTGAGAGTGTGAAAATCGTTGATTTGACTCAGCCATTAATTAACTTTCCATATCCAGGAGACCCTGAGCTGAAAATTATTGAAAAAAGAGTGGATAACTTTATAATATCACAAATAACCATGGGTTCTCATCTCTCAACCCACATAGATTACCCAAAACATGTTGGATTAGAAAATAAAATTTCATTTGAGGATGGAATAATTAAAGGAAAATGTTGTTGTATAACTTTGGATGATTTTGAAAATGATGAGTTGCCTGTTTGTGATATATTACTAATTTATACGGGATTCTCTAAATATTGGTGTAAAAAAGAATATTTTAATAGATATCCAAAGATATCAGTTGATAAGATTATAAAAAGCAAGATAAAATGTGTTGGAGTAGATGCATGCACGATTGGAAACTATGAGGAGCATAAAAAGCTTTTATCCAATAATATTTTAATTATTGAAAATTTGAATGAAAATTTAAAAGATTTGATTAATAAGGAGTTTTATTTTTTAGGATTGCCATTAAAGATTTATGATATTGACGCTTCACCAATTAGATGCATTGCAATTATGGATTAAGATTTTTATATTAGCATTTAATTTTGCTATACCAATATAGCTCCAACACAACAAACGATTTGCGGTTCTTCTGGAATTAAAAGTTTTTTATTTAGTTTTTTCTTGAACATTTCTACTAAAACTTTATTTTTAGCAACTCCACCACTAAACACTATATTTTGTGTTTTAAGCTTATTCACCATTGGAATAACCCTATTTATTATACTATCATAAACACCCATCAAAATTTCTTCTTTTGGAATTTTTTTAGATAATAAACTTATTATCTCACTTTCAGCAAAAACAGCACACATTGATGATATTTTTGCAATATTATCTGATTTATATTTATCTACTTCATTTTTATTAATTTTTAAGATATCCAATGCCTTTTCTAAGAACTTCCCAGTTCCCGCGGCACATTTATCTGATAGGATAAAATCAATAACCCTCCCCTCTTTATCAATCTTTAAGACCTTTGTGTCCTGCCCTCCGATATCTACAACTCCATCTGCATCGTTAAAGAAATAATTAGCCCCCTTTCCTAAGGCAATAACTTCTGGAACAACTCTATCTGCAAAGCTAATCTTATGCCTTCCATATCCAGTTGCTATAATTTTATCTATTGAATATTTATCTTCAAGATCTTTAACCATTTTTAATAAAATATCTTCTTCAATAACAACCCCAATATCTTCAACTTTATACCAAACCACTCTGTTATTTTCCATTAGAACCATTTTTGTGGTTGTAGAGCCAACATCTATCCCTAAAATCATTCCATCACCTTAATTTTACAATATTTATAAATGCTCCATAATCTTCTTCGTTTTTTGGATATTCTATCGCTTTAATGTTAATATTTAATTTTTCAACCTATTGGAGAGTTTCCTATCCCAATTAAGATAAATTTAAAATCATAATTCTTATACTCACGTAGATACTTAGTTACTGGATTTAAAAGTTCTCTGCAAAGTTCTTTTTCTGCAAACTCGTTAACAATTGATAAATTTTCAATTAATAGCTCTTTATTAATATCTCTATGTTTTCCGTTGTGTAAGTGGATTGTTAGACAATCTCTTCCTCTAATCCCATCAATAATATTTTTTAGAATAATAATGCTCTCCTTTTTATTCAAATCTAAAATTGGAGCATGATAGCCATAATGTTATTGTCTTTTACTATCTTTGTGTTGTAATGAAATCCCCAATTCATTAACTTATTGTTAAAAATAAACTCCTCCTTGGAACGCATGCAGATGCCTTTATCATACTCTCATAAAAATGAGCTAATGTAATTAAAATATATAAAGGTATATATTAGAAAATCTAATATCTAAAAGTAAAAAGAAAGAATTTAAATCATCTCAATAAACGCCTCTAATCTTGTTTTTAATTGCTCTCTATCACTTTCAGAATAATCTGTCTCAATTCTTATAATTGGGATTCCTTCCTCTTTTAATGCTTCCTCTACTTTAGCTCCTTCAATATTGAACGTATGACAGCATTGTAACGTATAATAAACAACCCCATCAACATCTAACTCTTTAACCAACCTTTTTATGTTCTCTATTCTCTCATCATTCTTAAACCTACAAGCACAAGGAATTTTGAAGTATCTTTTTGCTATATCCTCTATATTGTAACCTTCAACATAGTTCTCAAAGAATCTTGTTCCAGTACAGCTTTCTTCACCAACAACAATCCCTCCAACTTCTTCAATAAGTTCAACAATTTTATTGTTTCCAGCAACCATAGGACAGCCTGTTATTAAAATTCTTTTACCTTTATAACCTTCTCCTTTTTTAACTCTATCTTCCAACTCCTTAATTAAATCTTCTAAAACTTCTATTGTGTCATCAATATCCAATAAATAAGCAAACTGGAATATTTTTAAGACATCTAATCCTTTAATTGGAACTGGCTTATTTTTTCTTAGCTCATAAAGTTTATAAAACAGCTCTCTAACTTTATTTACTTTATCTACTGATTCTCTTAATTTCTCTTCGGTTATCTTATTACCTGTTTCTTTCTCAACTAATTCTTTTAATTTTTCAACTTCTTTAATCCAGATTTTTAAAGAATCTTCATCTTTCATATGAGGGAGATGCATTATATACATTGGCACTAATCTTTCCATCAATTCAAACATCTTTTTCTTTCCCTCACATGTTGTTTCTCCAATAACAATATCTGATGCCTCAAAGTAAGGGCATGACTTTGCTTTTTTAAATCCATAGGATGATTTTATTAAAGGGCAAAGGTTTCTTGGCAAATCCTCTTCTGCTATTGGGATTGTATCATTTTTACCTCCACATAAACTAACAGGAATTGCATTTGCTGCTAAAATTATTTCTATTGGAACATAGGCACAGAACATTCCAAAAACTTTTCTTCCTTCTTCTTTCTGCTTATATAGTTGTTCTTTTCTATTGGCAAATTTTTGCATTAATTTTTCAATTGCCTTTAATTGCATCATATCACCAAATCTAATATATCATTAGTTATTAGATTTTCTAATAACTTGATAATAGGTCTGGATTATTTTATTAAAAACTCATTAAAAGAGTGCATTTTAAATAATAAAAATTTTATCTTCAAAATTTCTAATATCTTAGTAATTATTAGAAAAATTAATAATATTAAATAATATAGTTGCCTTGTTATTATTGTATTAAATATACTAAGAAAAGATGTAATATTTTATATTTACTTAAAAAAGGAAATTTTATAAGATTTTTTAATTCCCTTCCATTTATTATTTTCAATTTTTATTATTTGCTATTAAAGTATATAATACCATAGATAATACTTATTTATAACTATTCACTACTCTGATTCAAATAGATAATTTTATATATTACCAACTAAGCAAAATAATATTACCAAAATTATTAACAATATTAACAAAAGGTGAGAGGATGAAGATAGCAATCTTAGGAGCAGGATGTTACAGGACACACGCAGCAGCAGGTATAACCAATTTTATGAGAGCTTGTGAAGTTGCTAAGGAAGTTGGAAAACCAGAAATTGCTTTAACACACTCAACAATTACAATGGGAGCAGAGCTTTTACACTTAGTTCCTGATGTTAAAGAAGTTATTGTTTCAGACCCATGTTTTGCTGAAAATCCAGGATTGGTTATTATTGATGAATTTGACCCAAAGGAAGTTATGGAAGCTCATTTAAGTGGAAATCCAGAGAGTATAATGCCAAAAATTAGAGAAGTTGTTAAGGCAAAAGCAAAAGAGTTGCCAAAACCACCAAAAGCAAATATACACTTTGTTCATCCAGAGGATGTTGGTTTAAAAGTTACTGCCGATGATAAAGAAGCGGTTGCAGATGCTGATATTGTAATTACCTGGCTACCAAAAGGAAACAAACAGCCAGACATTATTAAGAAATTTGCAGACGCAATTCCAGAAGGAGCTATTGTAACCCACGCATGCACAATTCCAACGACCAAATTTGCTAAAATCTTCAAGGACTTAGGAAGAGATGATTTAAATATAACTTCCTATCACCCAGGATGTGTTCCAGAGATGAAAGGACAGGTTTATATCGCTGAGGGTTATGCAAGTGAAGAAGCCGTTAACAAATTGTATGAAATCGCTAAGATTGCAAGAGGTAAAGCATTTAAAATGCCAGCTAACTTGATTGGTCCTGTCTGTGATATGTGTTCAGCAGTTACAGCAACAGTTTATGCTGGTTTATTGGCTTACAGAGATGCAGTTACAAAAATCTTAGGAGCTCCAGCTGACTTCGCTCAGATGATGGCTGATGAGGCATTAACTCAGATACACAATTTAATGAAGGAGAAGGGAATTGCTAACATGGAGGAGGCATTAGACCCTGCCGCATTGTTAGGAACTGCTGATAGTATGTGCTTTGGTCCTTTATCAGATATCTTACCAACAGCTTTAAAGGTCTTAGAGAAATACAAAGTAATTGAAGAAGAGGACAAAACAAAATGTGAAATAATGGCTCAAAAGAAGCAATAAAATAGTAAATTTTTTATAAATTTTTTAAATAGTTCTTTTATTTTCCATTTTTAATTTTTATTTTAAAATTTACAGAAAAATATTTTTCTTTTTTATATTATATGATAGGGAATAAATATTTTGGTGATTTTGATGGTATTTGAAAAAATAGAAGAAAATTTTAAAGAATTAAAAGAAGGAAATAAAAAATTTATAAAAAATGGACTTATAGATGAGGATGAGGCATTAAAACTATTTAAAATAAATAAATGGAGGGATTATTTAAAGTTATTTGACATTGCTTCAAAGGTTAGAGATTATTTTAAAAAAGAGATTGAGATTACCTCAACAATACACATAACCAATATTTGCCATGTAAATCCTAAGTGTTTATATTGCGGTTTTGCCGCTGGAACTTCAAAAGAGGGCTATTATAAGCCGTTTAGATTAACAGATGAGGAAATAAAAAAATCGGCAATAGCCATTGAAGAGAGTGGGATAAAAAGAGTTAGCTGTTCTTCTGCACATGGTTATCAAGGTAAAGAAGTATTAAGAGCTTTAAAAATAGTTAAAAAATACACAAACTTGGAGGTTTTAGTCAATGCTGGGGCTGATTTAACAGAAGAAGCAATAAAGGAATTAAAAAAATATGGAGTTGATACAATTTGCTGTAATTTAGAAACAATAAATGAAGAGTTGTTTAAGAAGGTTAAACCAGGAGAAGAACTGGAAGATAGGATTGGGGTCTGTAAGTTGGTTAATAAATATAATATTGAGCTATCCACTGGCTTATTGATTGGCATTGGGGAAAGTTATGAAGATAGAGTTAATCATCTGTTTTATTTAAAAAATGAGTTGGATGTTGGAGAAATCCCTATAATGGGATTTAACCCTTACAAAGGAACGCCAATGGAAAATCATCCAAAATGTTCTGCCTTAGAGCAGGCAAAAACAATAGCCATAACAAGGTTATTGTTTCCAGATATAAGGATAACTTCACCAACGCCTACAATTGGAGCTGAGTTAGTGCAGTTTGCTTTGTTTGGTGGAGCAAGCAATATAGCCACTGTTATCCCTAAAAATCATCCAATGAATGTAAAAGGAGTTGGTAACCCAAAAACTGGGAATTTGGAGGAAGTTGTTAAGATGATTATGGATTTGGGATTAAAACCAAAGTTAGATTGGAAAAAGTATGAAAAATATTTAAAAATTTATGAAAATAAAGAATAAGAAAATCTGTGGAATTATGAAGATTGGAATAACAAAGATGTATAAGGAGATTGCTGATTTGATAGGTTTAAAAGATTATGAAGTAGTTAATCCCTACAACAGCAAAGTTGATTGTGATTTTTTAATTATATCCAAAGGTTATAAGGAGAGAGTTAAAAATCTAAATCCAAAGGCGGAGATTTTTGAGGTTAAGTCAGCAACTTTTAAAGATTTGATTGAGACGTTAGAAGAGTTAAAAAAGTTGGATATAGGAGATGAAGAGAAGATAAATAAATCAATTAAATTTCTAAAACATAAAGAAAGAGAAATAAAAGAATTGGTTAAGGATTTAAATGTAAAGGTTAATCCAAAAACAGAGTTTGTTAAAAAGGTTATTGAAGATTTAGGTCTAAAAATCTCAGATAATGGTATTTTGATAGTTCCAGATTATTTATTCAATGGAGAGCAGAAAGAAAATATTATAATCTTAAAAACGCACAACTATGATTTAGGATTGGTTGAGAGGATTGAAGATAGGTATTTGCAGATTATAAATAAATTGAGGGATTTTTATGAGAAAAGAAGCTGAACTTTGGATAAAACAGGCATTGAAAGATTTAGAAATGGCAGAGAAAAATTTTGAAATTGGTGGATATTATATAACTGCCTTTTTATGTCATCAGAGTGTTGAAAAAGGTTTAAAGGCATTGTATATTGTGAAATTTAAAAGAATGCCAGAAAAAATGCATTCTTTAATTGCATTAGGTAGAGAGGTGGGAATTCCAGAGGAATATTTTCATATTTTAAGAGAGATGACCCCAGATTTTATAATTTCAAGGTATCCTGATGTAATTGGAGAAGTTCCTTATGAAGTTTATGATAAAGAAACAGCAAAAGAAAGGTTAGAAAATGCAAAGAAGGTGGTAGATTGGATTTTGGGGAAAATGAAAAAATTAGAAATTTCATCAATAAATTAAAAGAGAAATTTAAACCATATAAAATAATTTTATTTGGTTCAAGGGCAAGAGGAGATTATTTAGAAGAAAGTGATTATGATTTAATTATAGTTAGTGATTACTTCAAAGGTATGCCATTTTTAAAGAGGATGAAGGAGGTTTATGAGTTGTATGATTTGGATGTTAATGTTGATATAATTCCTCTAACAAAAGAAGAATATAAGGAAAGAAAGGATGAGATAAGTATAGTAGGAAAGGGAATTAGGGAGGGAATTGTTATAATTTAAGTTTTGGTGGAATTATGAGGGATTTAATAAAAGAGGCAGTTAATAATTTAGATTCAGCATTAAAGCTAAGGAAATTGATTATAAAAAAACTAAATGATAAGAAATTAAAAGAGAAGGATATAATTGAGGTTGTTGATGCCGTTGATGATTTATCCTTGGAAGAGATTCAAAAATTGGGTAGTAATTTGAGAAAATTTCCAATGGGTTGTGATTTAATAGAAGTTGCTGTAGGGCCGTGCTCATCATCAATAACATTAACTCAGCTAATTGAAAATTGTATTTTAACTGATTATATGGGATTCCCAATTCATATTTGTAGTTATGCAGTGGCAGATATTGCTGAAAAAGAGGGATTAAAGCCAATAGAAGTTTTAAAGATGATTTTAAATGAGGTAGATGTGCCAATAGATATAGACCACTTTGGGATGTATGGACCTATGAGATTCCCAAAGGAGATAACGCACTGTTATGGGGACTGTTATTTTAAAGGACCGCCATTTAAGGGCTGTCCAAGAGATAGGATTCATAAGAGATTGATAGAGAAGGAGAAAGAGCATGCCGATGAGTTTGAGGACTGGATAAAATTAGCTTCAACTGTATGCATAAATGTTGTTGAGGAGCAGGGTGGGGAGGAGCATGCCGCTCCATTGGAGGAGATGAAGATTGTTGCAGAGACAGCTAAAAAGTATGGTAAGGGTTTAGAAGGGATTTTCCACATTGGAGATGGATACGATGATTTGATAACGGGGATTAAAGCATGTATTGATTTGGATGTTGATGTGTTTGTTGTTGAGGGGGCTCCATTTAACAGGGCTAAGGATAGATTAAAGGCATTTGCCAAGGCAATAGCTGTTTCAAGAATTTTAGTTAAAGGGGGTGTTGTAGCAACTAATGGGGCTTATGAGGATGAATGTAGAATTGGATTAAGAAGTGGGTTAAACGCAATATTAACTGGCTTTCCATTAAATCATCATGGGTATATGTGCGGCTATTCTCCAAAAACTGCAAAGAGGGGGAATTTTGGTTTAAGAAGAGTTATGAGGATAATTAGGGAAGAGATAAAGGCAGGGAATGTTAATGCAAATTTTGCAGATAAGGAAATAGTTAAAGCAATTGCATTAGGAAATAACTTTTTAAAAGGAAATATTTATCCTTATAATATTGGAGGGTTTTATTTGGGAGATGCACACTGGGCATCTATAAAGGAGAGTAATTTATGCAAAAAATTGAAGGTAAATAAGACAATTGATGACATCTCTGCTGAAAGGGTAGGATTGATTGGAGGAAGATATATAAGTTGGGCAATTGCTGAAAGGGCAGAGGAGGTTTATATTTCAGATACTGATAGTTGGGTAGAAAAAGCCACCATCAAAATTTTAAATGATGCTGGAATTAATGCTTATCCATGTAATGGAGATGATAAAAAGACATTGGAGGCAGATAAAGTTTATATAACAACCTTTATTCCAAATATTGCTTTGAAGATATTAAATAAGCTTAGAGATAGTAGAGTTGAGCTTCTGATTTAAAATTTTATCATTAAGGGATTCTATGAGATGGCTCACACCATTCGGTATGTTGTTCATAAGTGGGACGTATTATGGATTAATATTTTTTGGCTTAATTATGGAGGTTGTTCATAATGCATTGATTAGTTTAGTTTTAGCATTTTTTGTAATATTTATATGGGATTTAATTTTATCCATAATATATGGTTTAAAATTTGTTAAAGAAGGAGAATATCTATATTTAGAATGGGATGGACAGTTTCCTGACCCTTATGGATTGTTTGCAAGCACGTGTCTTTCAGCAGTAATTTGGACATATGCAGATTCATTATTATTGGGTTTAATTGTCCCAGTTATTGTTGTATTCTTAGGAAAGCAGTTAATGCGTGGATTATATAAAAAATTGACTAATTAGTGCAAACTAAAACACTCCCTTATTAGATATAAACGACATTGGATTAAAAGAGGGAGAGGTTGCAATAGGATAAATAAAAAAATAAGTGATTTTCATGAATTGGAAGGGACACACAATCTTAGGGATTATCTTCGGATTGCCTTTTATTTCATCACCAGAACAGATATTTTTAGCATTAGCTGGGGCTTTATATCCGGATTTAGACCATGATGTTAAAGAAGACATTGTCAAAAGAGGGATTTTAATATCGGGAGGGATTGTTTTTTTAAATGTTTTACTTTATTTTTTTGATAAAAGTTTATTTAATATTGATTTGTTTATTTTAGGAGTTGCAGTTCTTTTAATATATTTAATCCCTTATTTTTCAGAGCATAGAACTTTAACTCACACATTTTGGTCTATGCTATTTGTTTCTTTTATCTTAGGAAATTTATACTACAAGCTTTCATTCATATCCTCAATTTTTGCTGGAATATTGTTATTATTAATGGTTACTAATGAGACATTGCTTGGGAAAATAATTATTTACGCCATCTTTGCATGGGTTATTTTAGATATCTTAAAATTAAATCCTGGAATTTATGGGGACTTTTATTACTTACTACCTGTTATTGCTGGGTATTTATCCCATATTGTTGGGGATACAATGACACCAGCAGGTGTAAAAGCTTTTTATCCACTATCAAATTATAGATTAAGAAAAAAAGAAGGGTATATTTTAGTGGCAATATGGATTTTAATGGTGATTTATGTTTGGAAGGATGTGTTATTAAATTTCATAAGATAAAAGATTTTCTTTAACCTTATTTATCTTTTGCATTTTTTCATTAACCTCTTTTTCATATCTATCCAATCTTTCCCTAAATACCTTTATCCTCTTCTCAACTTCCTTTGGAGCAGGTCCCCCAACAACATCCCTCATCTTAACATTTTCATAGGGGTCTAATGCCCTTCTTATTTTTTCTTCATCAACTTTCAAATTGTATTTTTCTAAGACCTCATAGATGACCTCAATCATATCCTTCTTTTCTTCAATACTTCTTCTAACAACCTCTCCAACAATACCATGAGCTGTTCTAAATGGAATTCCCGTCTCTCTGACTAAGGTATCAGCCAATTCTGTTGCAGTTGAGTAATTTGCGTTAGCTAATTCTTTCATCCTCTCTTTATTAACTTTTATTGTTTTTAGCATACCATGAATCATCTTAATGGTATCTATTGTTGTATAAACGCTATCCCATAAATGTGGGCTTACTTCTTGCAAATCTCTATTGTAAGTATTAGGAAGAGCTTTTAAAATAGTTAAAACAGTAACTAAATTTCCATTTAATTTGGATAGCTTAGCTCTTGCTATCTCTGCCACATCAGGATTTTTCTTTTGAGGCATTATTGAAGAGGTTGAGCAGAACTCATTGGCAATTTCAATAGTTCCAAACTCATAGGTGGAGAATAAAATTAACTCTTCGCAAATTTTTGATAAGTTTGTTCCCAATATTGATAAATCAGCCATAACCTCTAATATAAAGTCCCTTGCTGAAACGCCATCCATAGAGTTCTCTATTAAAGCATCAAAGCCCAACAATTCCTTAGTCCTCTCCCTGTTTATATTGAATCCAGTTGTTGCCATTGCCCCACAACCTAATGGAGAGATATTTATCCTCTTATAAGCATCCAATAACCTTAAAATATCCCTCTCAATTGCTGAAACATAGCTTAATAAGTAGTGAGCAAAAGTTACTGGCTGAGCGTGCTGTAAATGTGTATATCCAACAGTTAATGTCTCTTTATGCTCCTCAGCCAATTTTAATATATCTTTTAACATCTCAATTAAAGATTTGGCAATTATTAAAACTTTTTCCCTTAAAGCAATCCTTAAATCAGTTGCTACCTCATCGTTCCTACTCCTTCCAGTGTGCATCCTTCCAGCTACATCCTCACCAAGTTTTTTAATTAATTCACTTTCAATAACCATGTGTATATCATCCAAGGAAGGGTCTAAGTTTAAATTTTCCATGCCTTTTTTGTAAATTTCTTTTAAACCTTCAATAATCTTTTTTGCATCTTCTTTTTTTATTATTCCCTGCTCATAAAGCATTATTACATGAGCTATGTCGCATAAGATATCTGCTTCAAAAATTTCTTTATCAAAATCTAAGCTTGTTGTGTATTTTGCTACATCTTCCTTTATTGAATTTCCTAACCTTCCCCTTCTTAAAATGTTCATGTTTTCACCAAACACATTTAATTATCAATTAGGTAGTAATTATTGGTATTAAAAAAACTTCTTCATTTATTTATAAATATTCTCTGAAAATTATTGATATTATTGTCAAAAAGTAAGAGATTTATTATAACAGTCCCTTATTATGAAGAATTGTAAAAAGAACTTTAAATGCTTTTTTAAGTGGAATAACATTCCCAAAGAATTCTTAATTAAAAGGTTGAGGTAATTAAAAATAATAAACTACTTTACTTTTTGTAAATATTAAAAATTCCAATAAGGTAAAAATTTTAATATATATAGTTTACTATTTGATTTAAATTGTAATTATATATATAGTGTTTTGTATTAAAATTAACTATAAAAAATTAAAAAATAGTTGGCGATGACGCTCCTATATGGAGCTGAGCCAATATAAGGGCAACCACCAATAAAAGGTGGCAATATGAAATTTTTAGAGAAGGGAATATATAAGATTTTTGAAGCAGTAGTTTTAGTAAGCATGATAGGTGCCTTAGTAGCTGAACCAGCTGCTTTGGGAGATGTTGGGGGGATTGTATTATCAATATTGTTTAAAAGATATAAATGCAGCTAATTCATTGTTATAATCAAGCATTTTGGGCATCTTTTGAAGGAACTATTGCATGTATTCCATTAATGTTTTGTGGAGGGTAGGAGTTGCATCAATGGCTTGGAGTAGTCACATACTCAACTGTTGTTTTATAATATTTATAGTTCTTTTCAAAATATTTTGGAAAACGATTTTAAACTTGTATTTTTGAGTATATCGTTTATAAATTTCTTTGAATAGCTTAATTTTGAGCTTAGTTTGTGGTATTCGTTTATACACTGTCTTACAATCTCTTCCGTATCTAATATGGATAGTTTCGAGATAAATCTTTTTAAGCACTTCCATATAAACTCTATCGGATTTAAGTCGGGACTGTATGGTGGGAGATAAACTAAAAACACGTTTAACTCTTCTGCTAATTCTTTAACCATCTTCGATTTATGGGATGGGAAGTTATCCAAGATTATGATGATTGCATCGTATTTGGAATTTTCCTCCTTTATTTTCTTTATGGCTTTGCAGATTTCGAATTTTCCCGAGTTTTCTATTTCGATACAAACATCATTCCCTACAAACGCATAGAAGCCGAGCAAACTTTTTCTTGTTTTATCACTATTCACTCTTTTAACGAATTTTTTGAGTTTAGTCCAGAATCTAACAGTATTTGGATTCGATTGAACATAAGTTTCATCAAGAAATCCAATTGCTACATTTTCTATTGAAATGCCCTTTGATAAGATTTTACTAACTGTATTTTCGAGATTTTCAATTAATAACCCTTCTGCATTTTCAGGTCTTCGATAATCGATAGTATAAGGCTTTTTTAGATGATAACCGAATTTTCTCATATATCGATGTATTGTAGGGGTTGATAAATCCTTTCCAAACTCATCCATTATTCTTTTGCGTATTTCTCCCGTTGTCCAATAACTCCTCTCAGACAAAATCGATTTAAGCTTATCTATCTCCTTGTTAGATAGTTTCTTTGGTCTTCCACAATTTTTTCCGAGATTTGACGTTAATCCATTTTCTTTTTTTCATTCCATTCGTTAATCCACGTGTAAATTGTGTTCGATGGAATATTCGTAATCTTTGAAACCTCACCAATATCTTTATATTTCTCGACCAACAATAATACTAATGCCTTAAAGTCCTCACTTTTGATACGTTTGTTCTCGATAAATCTCCTCAATCGTTCTGGCTCGTCAATCCTCTTTCGCATAGCCATTTACACCACCCTCTAAAATTTTTATCGATATTTCTTGTTAATAAGTGTTATATATCTTTTTCCAAAACATTTTGAAAAACACTATAGTTTCATTCTTTTATTTGATGAGCAATAAAATAACTAAAATAGCAAATAATGAAATTATTAATAGTGATTAATATGGAGTCATTTATTTTTTTAAATCGGCGTGCAATATTAAATTTATGGACAATGTTTATTGCTGGTTTAGCTATTGTATTATTAAAACCTAAAATAGTTATCAACTTTAAAAAATCTGCGACTATATTTGTTAGTTGTACAATTTATATATTACTAATTATATTTGCTTGTTATGTTATAGATAATATTCTAATTTAATAGTATTATCTGAAGTATTTATATCAACAATGTTCTTTGAACTTGGGATTATGTAATATTAATTGGGGTGGTATCATGTATAATAACAATTCCTCAAATATTCATATACCGTTGTGGATTTTTTTTAGTGGGTTTATAATAATGATATTTTTATCATTATGCGAATATTTTGGTTTGTATATGCATAATACATTAATTAGAACTATATGTTTAGTTTTTGGGATAGCGATTAGCGCACTGTTCTTAGAATACATTCTACAATATAAGATATTCAAAAATAGCGAATATCCGATATCTAAGATACTATATAATTCAATATTTGTTGGTCTTATATTATACCTTGTAATCTACACTACAAACCTCAGTACATGGATTTTTATTGTACCATCGATTATTATAGTCATATCTTTTATGAGATATAACGATTTTACATATTTAAAAGAGAAGAGAAAAATTAACATAAATAAATAGTGAAATCATGAAGGTACTTATGGAGATACCGATAATTCTAACTCTGCTAATCTTCTCGTTAGGTTTTATTTCTGGATGAATAGCCATAACTGATTTATCAAAAATTAACGATAAGGACTTATCCAATTACAAACCTAAAATAAACTTTAACTTCCCTACAATCTTAACAAACAACTTAAAAGTTATCTTCCTAATGTTGGCAGGAGTCATAACCTTCGGATTATCTACTTTTATAAACTTATTGTTCAATGGTTTTAACGTTGGTCTATTAATCGGCTCTACTTTTCTAACTAAAGAGCCGTTAAAACTTATTGCCGGTTTTATCCTTCCACACGGCATTTTCGAAATTCCTGCTATGTTAATATCAGCAGCAGCTGGATTTAAAATTCCTTACAAAGTAACTCTCTACTTATTAGATAAAAAAGAAAAACCACTTACAGAAGAAGATATTAAAGAGTTTTTAAAATTATCTCTAATCTCAATAATTCTAATCATCATAGCCGCTTTTATTGAAGTTTATATCACTCCAAAGATAGCCACTTATCTACTAACTAACGTAAGATTTAAATAAAAATGGAACTTAATTTTATATTATGTTTTTTTTTGGTGGTTAAAATGTCAGATATTATTGAAGTTATTTATGAAGATGGTGTTTTAAAACCATTAAAACCATTAAAAATAAAGGATAAGAAGAAATTGAAAATTAAAATTATCGATAACAATGTGGAAGAGTTTTTAAAGTCATTGGTAATAAAAAAGTGTAAAACTATTGATTATAAAAAATTAAAAGAGGCATATTATGAATCCCTCTAATGTTTTTGTAGATTCTTCGGTTATGGTCGGATTGTTTGTTGGAGATGAGAAAGCTCATAAATTATTATCTAAACTAATAAACGATGATTTCATGTTGTGTATAAATCCAATTGTTTTTTCTGAAACAATGTTTAAGGTGACGTTTAATATAGCGTTGGAGGATGGAATTAAAGGAGTTTATGATTTGAAAGAGAATTTAAATAGATATTCTTGGGTATATAGAGAAGTTAAAGAAAAATTTGATGAAATGATTAAAATGTGCTATTTAAAAGTGTTAGATACTAATTGGGAAGTTCTAAAATTATCTTCTGAAATGGGTGAAAAATACAACCTTCTAACGAATGATGCGATAATCATTGCTACGTGTAAATATTACGGAATAAATAAATTAGCTACTTTTGACTCCGACTTTGAAAAAGTAGATTTTATTGAAATAATTTACTAATTTTACTAATATAAACTACTTTAATTTTTTATACTTATTAAAGTTCTTGATGAAGTATATATTTCTGTATAAATGCTTTACTATTTGATTTAAATTGTAATTATATATATAGTGTTTTGTATTAAAATTAACTATAAAAAAATTAAAAAATAGTTGGTGATGACGCATTGCTATATAGGTGTTTTTGTAGCGGCTTAATGCTTTATATTTTATTTTTATTTTTTATTCGAGGATGATATTATGGATGATAGAAAAATAGATAGATATGATGGTATTTTGATTATAATAATTTTAACCCTTTCTATATTAGAATATAATTTAAAACACCCATATGAGATATTGGTAATGGAACTGACAATATTAGTGATTTTATTAAATATTATATATATCGGATATAAATTTTATTGTAACAAAACTATGCAAAAATATAAGTAGATAAATTAAAACATCAGTGAAACCATGAATAAACTACCGATAATTTTAACTCTTACAATCTTCTCATTAGGTTTTATTTTTGGCTTGATATCAATAAAAAACTTATCAAAAATTAATGATAAAGAGTTATCTAACTACAAACCTAAAATAGAATTTAACTTACCTATAATTCTAACAAACAACTTAAAAGTTATCTTCCTAATGTTAGCTGGCTCTATAACCTTCGGTTTATCTACGTTTATAAATCTAATATAAATGGTTTTAATGTTGGTGTCTTAATCGGTTCTATCTCACTAACTAACGAACCGTTAAAATTAATAACCGCTTTAGTCCTTCCACACGGTATTTTCGAAATCCCTGCTATTTTAATATCAGCAGTAGCTGGATTTAAAATTCCTTATGAAATAACTCTCTATCTTTTAGATAAGAAAGAAAAACCTATAACAGAGGGAGACATAAAAGAATTCTTAGAACTATCTTTTATTTCAATAATTTTAATAGTTATAGCAGCTTTTATAGAGGTTTATATAACTCCTAAACTTTCATTATTATAATTGGAGGGGGGTGATGATAATAAATTTAATATTAAATCCAAAGGAATTTTTTTCTAAAGTTGTAGAACATCCAGCTAACTTAAAGATTCCATTTATTATTATATTAGTATTTGGATTTTCTATATTTTTTCAGTCCTCACTACCGTATATAAGATTTTTGAATTATATCCCGGATACGGGTGATAGAGTTGTTGTATTGATTTTATTCACAATGTTTTTTGTTTTTGGAATTTTAGTGTCTTTCTTATTGTGGATAGTTTTGTCAACAATATTTTGGGTAGTTATAAAAATAATATTTAAAAAAACGAGAGATTTTAAAAAAACATTGGAAGTTGTTAGCTATGGATTTCTTCCATTAATATTTGGTAATGTTATTTATTCAATTGTATGGTTTATTTGTATGTTAAATATTCCCCATGAAATATTACATATTGTACAAAATCATCCACAATATATACTTGCAGCAAGTACATTAGTAGTTTCTAAAGAGGTTAGTTATTTATTAATGATAATTATTATACTATCGCATTTATGGAGTTCTTTACTTTGGGCTGAGGGATTAAAACAGCTATTCAATGTGAGATTTCTAAAAGTACTGGTTATTACGGTAGCGTTGTCATTAGTATGGGTAAGTTTTTATATATTAATTTAGTTTAATTTTTTCTTAAAGAGAATATATGCAACTACTGACTTCAAAATTCCTTATGAAGTAACTCTCTATCTCTTAGATAAGAAAGAAAAACCAATAACGGAAGAAGATATTAAAGAGTTTTTAAAATTATCTCTAATCTCAATAATTCTAATCATCATAGCCGCTTTTATTGAAGTTTATATCACTCCAAAGATAGCCACTTATCTACTAACTAACGTAAGATTTAAATAGTTAAAGTAACAAATACAATCATTGAAAAATCTAATAGGTGGTATTAATGAATATAATAGAGGCACTAACAAATCCAGAGACATTCTTCAAAAAACTCTCTCAAAAAGATATCTCTCTAAAAGAGCCATTTTTAATTGTTTTAATCTTTTCTATATTAATATCAATCTCTGCCTATATATCAACCTCATTCTCATTTATATATAAAATCTTCCCTCCACAATATCAGCAAGTATTGGCATTTACCAAGATTATTACTTTAATATCAGCATTTATTGGTGGAATTGTTTCATGGCTAATTATAGCTGGGGTTATGCATCTCATTTCAATAATATTTAAAGGAGAGGGGAGTTTTAAGAAAACTCTATCATTTACTGGCTATGGATTTCTACCAAACATAATTGGGGCTATAATAACAATCCCCATTGCTTATTACTATTTATCTCAAATTCACATCCCACAATTAACTATATCTCAACTACAAAATCCAGTCATCATTAAAATGATTATGAAACAAATATTTCCAAAGACATTGATATATACTAATGCAGTAATTGGTTTTGCTGTAACCATATGGAATTTGTATATATGGACTTATGCAATTAATTATGCAAGAAACTTGGATTTAAAAAAGGCATTTATAACTGCCTTAATACCAACAGTTATATTTGGGTTGTATCAACTTTATAATGTATTGAAATTCTTATAAATTGTGGGGGAGATTGTGAAATTAAAAAACATATTTGTAATTTTTTTATTTTTATTTCTTTTAACTCAAAACTCAGCTTATATAATCTTTAAAAATATTGATTACAAAGCACAATACTTAGAACCGTCAAAAACTTATGATTTATACATAACAATAGAGTCAGATAAGGAGATAAATAACACAGTCGTTTATATTAAACCAAGTAATCAAATATCTAAAAAATATATTAAAATTATTAAAGGAAAACAATGGATAGGGCATATTTTTCCCTCAGAGCTTGAAGTTGCCCACTTTATAATAAAAATAAAGCCAAATACTCCAAATTATGATTATAAGATGATAGTTTATTGCAACTACACAAGAGATAAACAACAATACTCTGAAAATAGAATCTTTACCCTTCCAGTTAGAGGAAAAGCAAACTTAGTTATAGAAAGCAATAATAACATCTTAAAAGTTGGTAATAATAAAATCCTTTTACTATTAACAAACAAAGGAACTGGAACAGCAGAAAATATTAAAGTAGAATTTAAGAACTCAAAAAATATAGTCGTCTTAGGGAATAATGCTTTTACAATAACTTCTTTAAATCCAAAAACCTCAACCTATATCCCATTAACGGTATTTGCAAAAAAAGAAGGAGTTTATTCTATAACTTATAAAATAACCTACAAAAATCCTTATAACTTATTGGAATTAACTCAAAAATCAGAGACAATAAACGGGGACTCAAAAACAGAAACCATGACTTATAAAAATAAAAATATAGTTGAAGAGACGGGAATTTTAACATTCAATGTATTTCCAAACGATTTAATATCATTAAATATAAAAAATCCAATAATTACAATTGGAAAGATAGAAAATTTAACAATTTCAATAAAAAATAATTACAAAGATTCCCTTTTTGTAGTCCAAATAAATAAATACTTTGTAGGGGATAACCAAAAACCCATATTTATCAAAAAGGGGGAAATAAAAAATATCTCTTTCCAGATAAAAGTAGATAAAGAGGGAATTACCTCCCTTCCTATAATTTTATACTTTGATAATAATCAAATTAGGAAAAACCTAACTATAAATGTCATAGGAAAGGCAGATTTAGTTTTAAGTGGGGTTAATGTAGAAAATTCCTTTAATGAAGTAAAGATAACAGGTGATATAGACAATATTGGAACTGGAAAGGCGAAGAGTGTTTTAATCTCAATTGAAAAAACTAAAAACATTATTCCAAAAAAGCCATATGAAAACTATTTCGTAGGGACATTAAATCCCGATGATTATGGAAGTTTTGAACTACACTGTCAAATTAAAGGAGTTGTAAATGAGATTCCACTTAAAATAACATATAGGGATGAAAATAACAACTTAATATCCATTTATAAAACAATAAAAATTAATAAAAATATAATCTCTTTAAAAAATGGAAATAAAGATGAGGTTAATTATTTAGTTGTTGGAATAGCTGTTATGTTTTGTATTGGAGTTATATATTTAATTTATAGGGGATTCGTAAAGAAAAAGTGAGATTATGAAGTAAATGAATTCATTTATTTCAATTTTGGCATAAATACCAATATTTTTATTGTAATAGAATAATTTAAAAATTTTAGGGGAAATTATGATTAAACTCAAAAATGTAACAAAAACATACAAAATGGGAGAAGAAATTATCTATGCTCTAAAAAATATAAACCTGAATATAAAAGAGGGGGAATTTGTTTCTATAATGGGACCTTCTGGCAGTGGAAAATCAACAATGTTAAATATTATTGGTTGTTTAGACAAACCAACAGAGGGAGAGGTTTATATCGACAATATAAAAACAAATGATTTAGATGATGATGGATTAACAAAAATTAGGAGGGATAAAATTGGTTTTGTCTTTCAGCAATTTAATCTAATCCCAATATTAACCGCATTGGAGAATGTTGAACTTCCACTAATTTTTAAGTATAGGAATTCAATGAGTGAAGAAGAAAGAAGGAAAAGGGCTTTAAAATGTCTAAAAATGGCTGAGTTAGAGGAAAAATTTGCCAACCATAAACCAAACCAATTAAGTGGGGGACAACAGCAAAGAGTAGCAATAGCGAGGGCTTTGGCAAATAATCCACCAATTATATTGGCGGATGAACCAACTGGTGCATTAGATAGCAAAACAGGAGAGAAAATAATGCAATTATTAAAAAAACTAAATGAAGAAGGAAAAACAGTTGTTGTTGTAACTCATGACATAAATGTTGCAAGATTTGGAGATAGAATTGTTTATTTAAAAGATGGGGAGATTGAGAGGGAAGAAAAGTTAGGGGGAGATTGATGTATTTTGAACTGGCAAAGAGAAATTTAAAAAGAAATTTATTGAGGAGTATTTTAGCTTTATTGGGAATAATTATTGGAGTTGCGGCAATATCTTCATTGGGAATATTGGGGGGAGGATTAAAGCAGGGAATTATGGAAAATTTGGGAAGTATATCCAATTATATAATTGTCTTTCCAAATTATCAAAATGGATACACTTCTTTTGATAAAAAAGATGTTGAAAAACTAAGAGTTTTAAATTGTGAAGTTATTCCTATCTATGCCACTTCTGACTTTGTTTATATAAAAGGAAAGAATAGGAGGATTTATACAAATATTTTTGGTATTGATAAAGATGATATAAACTATTTAAATCTAAAAGTAAAAATCTCAGATACATCTGCCGCTGTTGATACCTTTTTTTCTAAGGCTAATGAAATAAATATTGGAAATCAGTTAGTAATTAAAAATATCTCATTTAGAGTAAGTGGAATATATAACAGCACCTATTTATTTCCAGACAATTCTTTAATCTTAACAGCAAAAACATATAAGAGATTATACGGAGAAAAGAAATATTCAAGAATAATCCTATATGTTAGGGATATAAATAACATAGATAAAATAAAAAAAGAAACAGAAAGAATTTTAAACAAAAAGGAGAAAAAATGCATTATAATAGCCCTAAATTCTATATTAGAAGCAATTAATGGTGTTATAACTAAGGTTTCTTACTTTTTAATGGGAATTGGGGCAATTTCTTTATTGGTTGCGGGTATTGGGATTGGAAACGTTATGTTAATGAGCGTTGTTGAGAGAACAAAGGAAATTGGAGTAATGAGGAGTATTGGAGCTTCAAAAAAAGATATTATTATATTATTTTTATATGAGGCGTTAATTTTGGGGATTATTGGTTCTTTAATTGGTGCATTTTTGAGTTTATTCTTTGGTTATTTAATTGTTCATTATCTATTAAAAACTTCATTGTCCTATTATGCAATAATATACATGCTCATTGGAATTTTCTTTGGAATTTTAACGTCTTTAATCTCTGCCTTATATCCTGCCTATAAAGCATCGAAATTAGACCCTATAAAAGCATTAAGAAATGAATAAATATAAAGCGAAAATTCTATAAAAAGAGTTGGAAAATTTGGTGTAAGTATGGAAAGTTTTGAATACGAGCTAAAAATGGCTATAAATCATTTATTAGAAACAAACTATCCAAGAAAGGCATTTTGGCACTTTGATGATTTAATTGATGATTTAAAAAGTGGAATTAAAGCAGGAGATGATGCAGTAGTTGTAAAAAACATGGTTATTAATATGGAAGGACCTTATCCTTTAAAATTAGGGGCTAAGACAGCATTAATTCACACTGCCTGTGATGTTGTGGCAATGGGGGCTAAGCCAAGATTTGCATTAAATGCCATTCAAGCAAAAAATGAAGATGAAATAAAATTGGCTGTTGATGGTTTAAGAAAACAGAGTATAGGTTTAAATATTCCAATAATTGGAGGAAATACACAGACAGTTGAAGAACTAAAATCTTGCATTTCAGTAGCTGTTTTTGGGGAGTTAATTGATGAAAATTTGATAATAAGAGATGGAGGGGCTAAGGGAGGAGATTTATTAATTATGCTTGGAGACCCCGTAGAGGGAGATGTTGGGGAGAGAGTTTATAAAGCAAAGAAAAAATTTAATACCTATTTAGAAATCTTAGAGAATGGAATAAAAATAAATGCCTGTAAAGATGCAT
>JAMOTQ010000063.1 GCA_027068365.1 Methanocaldococcus sp. | reverse complement strand
TCTCTAAATCTCCTCCTCTCTTATAAGATAAATTTATCTTAACCTTTCCTTTATCTACCTTTTTATTTAATGGAATTACCAATGGAGGGTTTAACATTGGCGTTTGTCCAGCTACATGTTTATCATCTAATATTGTATAGGTTCTCAACTTTATCCCTAAGTTTTCACAGCTTTTTTCAAGCTCTAACTCTATATTATAGCTCACTTCAATAGGATTTATCTTATAAAAATCAACTTCCTCATAAATAACCTCCTTAGAAACCTCCTCTGATTTAACATCTTCATCATAATAGATATGACTCATCTTTGCCTCTACAAGTTGTATAGTTGATATTGCCTTAGCTGGAATAATTTTGGCATTTTCTTTTAAAAAACCTCTTTCTATTATTGAATTCATAACCTTAACTTGTGGTTCGGTGATTAAAGCAGTGTCTAAAAGCTCAGCTATAATCACATCTGCCTTCTCTTTAAAGTTATAGGTTGAGGCATCCCCTTCTATAATCTCAATGTTATTAAATCCATTAACTTTTATGTTTTCCTTTGCGTAATCATAAGTAAAGGGGTCTAACTCAATGGCATAGACCTTTTTTGCCTTTTTTGCCGCAATCATTGCTAATATTGCTGAACCAGTCCCTAAATCAAATACAACATCATTTTTATTTACAACACTCTCTATTGCATCTTTAAATATTGCTAACCTTTCATAGTCAGTTAATAAAGAATAATGCCATTGTGGAACTTTTAACTTTAACATAATCTCACACTAATATCGTTAAATTGCTAAATTAACATATAAATACATTCTATTAATTATTAATTATTGAGTAAATGCGTAATTTATATGCTTTAATATTTACAATTTTTCAAAAATAAAAAAATATATAATTGTGAAATAGTAATATTACTATTGTGGGGGATTATCTTCTATTTTATAAAATTACATAAGGTATAAACTTAAAATAAAGAATAATGTGGGGAGGGATTTACGCCTTACCATTAATAAATATTTTTTGAAAAATTTAAAGAAAACAAAAAACTTAATTTCTTATCATTCCCCTTTCTTTTTGCCACTTTCTTCTTAAACCTAATATGCATCCTCCTCCCCTAACTCCTCCTATTGGCACTTGAGGGGTTCCCAAACAGTTCATACATCTTGCCATAACTGAAGCTCCCAAAGCTAAACCATCCTCAACAAACACAACATTATCCTCAACTTTATCCCAAATTCCCAAAGTTTTAAGCTTCTCTATAATCAACTCTGGCTTTTTGCCAGTAATCCCAGCTCTCCCAGTAATCCCCACAGCTGATTTTTCATTAATAAGACCTTTTTTATAAGCTAACTCTACCAATCTCCTAACAACTTCACTCATAACATAGTCCAAACAGCACATCAACGTTGGAATATTGCTCTTATCAACTAACTCCCTTCCTAACTCTTCCAATTTTATTAAATCGCTACCATTTTTACCAACATCACAGCCAATTAACGTAGTTCCTGCTTTCTCAGCCGCTTTTGGGTCTACGGGAACAGTTCCAAACCTATCAACGTCCTTTGGAACTTCTTTAATTATTATATACTTGTGCATCTTTTCAGCATATTCCTTAGCTAATTCTTCATTTGGCTTTCCTTTAATATTTGCTAAATCTAAAGCCGCTCCCGTCTTTTCATCTATCTTTCCAGAACCTCTTGCAATTGCATCCGCTATTGCTCCCGCTAACCCGCATAAATTACCAATAACCTTTGCATAAGGTAGTGTATCATTTGTAATTCTCCCAGCTAATGTAGTCCCAAAGTCAATACTCATGCATGGATTTCTAAAATCTACATCAGTCCATTTACTTCCAACCTTAATCCCAGCAGTTACAAGCTCTCCCTCCATCTCGTTAGCAACAACCTCCTTTCCTGTTGGTGGCAAAACACCAGTAACTGCCCCATCAAAGATAATTTTATCTAAAAAAGAGTATTTATCAAACGGCTTTGGTATCTGCTC
>JAMOTQ010000062.1 GCA_027068365.1 Methanocaldococcus sp. | reverse complement strand
TAAACTCTTCTGCCTTTCCAAAAACGGAAAGGCAGTATATTATATAACAAACAACCTATTTATGACTTTTGAAGAATTCCAAGAAGTCAAAAACGCTTCTTGGAGAATCGAAGAATTCCACAGGGGAGTTAAACAATGCTGTAATATCGGAAACTTTTTTGTTAGAAGGAGATTTCCAATATTAGGACATATTTCGGTATCCATGAGAGCTTTCTTTATTTTGGAAAGAATCAGAATCGATAAAAAGATTAGTTGGTATGAACTTAGAAGAAAACTAAATCGAATAGCCGTTGGAAATGCTATAATCTCATTATTCGAAAATGTTGTATTATCTTTAATCTAAGTATTTAAATTCATTTGCGAAAGTCCTATTAAATTTTTATAAGTTATATCTCCTATTATTATAATTATTACCAATTATCTGAGAGATAAATAATATTGGGGACATCAATGAAAGTTGATTTACATGTTCATTCTATAATAAGTAAGTGTTCTCTAAACCCAAAAGGTTTATTGAAAAAGCTCTGTGAAAAAAAGAAAATCCTCCCTGCTATTTGTGACCACAACAAACTAACTAAATTAAATTTCGCAATACCTGGGGAGGAAATAGCAACAGATAGAGGGGAATTTATTGGTTTATTTTTAAATGAAGAGATTCCCCCAAACTTAGATTTGTATGAAGCATTGGATAGAGTTAGAGAGCAGGATGCTTTAATTTACCTCCCTCATCCATTTGATTTTAATAGAAGGAGGAGTTTAGCAAAATTTAATGTATTGGAGGAAAAAGAGTTCTTAAAATATGTCCATATTGTTGAAGTATTTAATAGTAGATGTAGGAGTATAGAGCCAAATTTAAAAGCTCTTGAATATGCTGAAAAATATGAGTTTGCAATGGGTTTTGGTAGTGATGCCCATTTTATATGGGAGCTTGGAAATGCTTACATAAAGTTTAGTGAGTTAAATATAGAAAAACCTGATGATTTATCCCCAAAAGAGTTTTTAAATTTATTGAAGATAAAAACAGAAGAATTATTAAAAGAAAAATCCAATTTATTAAAAAATCCATGGAAAACAAGATGGCATTATGGGAGGTTAGGAAGTAAGTATAATATAGCATTGTATAGTAAAGTTGTAAAGAAGATTAGGAGGAAGTTGAACATATAACTATATAAATACATTTGGAGCTGATAGCTATGAAGGTTTCAACATACGATTTAAATAAAATCGCTGAAAAGCTAAATTTATCCATAAAAGATTTAAACAAGGCATTTAAAAAGAAAATTTTAAGAGAAGATGAATATAAAGAAACAAAAACATTGTTATTTAAAAAAGAATTTAAAGGGATAGAGAAAGGAACAGTTATATTTCTAAACGACAACCTTGACATTGTTAGGGGTTATCCAAAAACATACAGGGCTATAACTCTTTATCCAACACTAAAAAAACATTTTATTGATAAGGTTGTTGTTGAGGAAAAGCTGAACGGCTATAATATAAGGATAGTTAAAATAGATGGCAAAGTTTATGCATTGACAAGAAGTGGCTATATCTGCCCATTTACAACAAAAAAAGTTAAAAAATTCTTAAATTTAGAGATTTTAGATGATTATAATAAATATATGCTATGTGGGGAAATGATTGGCTTAAATAACCCTTATATGCCTTATTATTACAAAGAGGTTGATAGAGGTTATGAAAATCTTGGATTTTATATATTTGATATAAAAGAGAGAGAAACCAATAAATCCCTACCAGTAAAAGAGAGGATAAATTTATGTGAAAAATATAACCTACCTTATGTTAAGCCACTGACAGTAGTTGATAAAGATGAAGCCCACATCCATATAAGAAAGATTATTGAAAAGCTAAACAAAGAAGGAAGGGAAGGAGTTGTTTTAAAAGACCCAGATATGGCTGTCCCTCCAATAAAATACACAACCCATTACACTCAATGTGAGGACTTAAAATCTGCCTTTACCTTTTTCTTTGATTTGGGAATGGACTTTTTATTCAGTAGAGTTGTAAGAGAGGGATTTATGAGTTATGAGTTTAAGGAAACTCTTGAAGAGAGAAAAAAGAGGGCTAAGGATTTGGGGGAGGCAATTTTATTGCCAATGGTTGAAACAATAAATAGAGTAGCTAATGGAGAGAGAGTTTCTGAGGACTTTGAGCTTATATTTGATAGTGAAGATGATTTTGATGAGTTTTTAGATTTTATGAGAAAGATGAAAATGGTTATAAAAATAAAAAATATTGAAAAAATCAATACTAATGAAGGCGTTAAAATTAAGGCATTAATTGGAAAGATATACAACAAAACCAATGATAAAATTATAAGTTATTTAAATGGAACACTTTGGGAGTAGTTGGGTTTAGAAGTAATAATAAAAATTAAATACATAGTAATTAATTTTATAAATTTATAATTAAATTTAAATGAGAGGGATACCTGTGAAAATAAAGGACATTGTCTTAAAGATAGTTACTCCACTTGGTGTTGTTGTTTTGTGGGAGGTTTTAGCAATATACCTAAATAATCCAGTTATTTTGCCAAGAGTTGAAGCAGTTATTAATGTTTTAATTCATCCCTTTCAGGGAATTTTAGGAACCGGGAGTTTAATAGACAATACAATAATTAGTATAAAAAGAGTTCTAAGTGGTTTTTTATTGGCTTCAATTATGGCAATACCCTTAGGAATATTAATGGGCTATTACAAAACGATAAATAGCTTATTTGATACATTAATTGAACTATTAAGACCAATTCCTCCATTAGCTTGGGTCCCACTATCGTTGGCATGGTTTGGATTGGGAGAGATGTCAATGATATTTATTATATTTATTGGAGCGTTCTTCCCAATATTAATAAATACAATATCTGGGGTTAAAAGTGTTCCCAATCCTCTAATTGAAGCGGCTTTAACATTAGGAGCTAAGGGAAAAGATATTCTAATAAAAGTTGTTATCCCAGCATCTTCTCCAAGCATTTTAACTGGGCTGAGAGTTGGTGCTGGAATTGCATGGATGTGTGTCGTTGCCGCTGAAATGCTACCATCGAGTAATGCTGGCTTAGGGTATCTAATTATGTACGCCTATTCGTTAAGTAGAATGGACGTTGTTATTGCCTGCATGGTGGTTATTGGATTAATCGGACTTGTGTTGGATAGGGGGCTAAGATATATAGAAGATAAATACTTTGTTTGGAGAAAGATGATGAAATAGAATGAAATAATTGGTAAAGCTTTTACTAAAAGGTTCATACCAATAAGAAGGTTTCCTAAATGGTCTAAGAAATAAAAAAGGGATAGAATGAAAGTGAAGCTGAAAGTTGAAAATCTAACAAAAATTTTTGAATTTAATGGAAACAAAGTTAAAGCATTAGATAACATTAATTTAGATGTCTATGAAAATGAATTTTTAACAGTTATGGGACCGAGTGGTTGTGGAAAAACAACATTATTGAGGATTATAGCTGGCTTAGATTATCCTACTGAGGGAAGGGTTCTATTAGACGGAAGGGAAGTTAAAGGACCCGGAGCAGATAGGGGGGTTGTATTTCAACAATATACTTTAATGCCATGGAGAACAGTTTTAAAAAATGTTACTTTTGGTTTGGAGTTGAAGGGTATTCCAAAAAAAGAAAGGATTGAGATAGCTAAAAAATTTATTAAAATGGTTGGGTTGGAAGGATTTGAAGATGCATACCCCTACCAACTAAGTGGAGGGATGCAGCAGAGGGTTGCAATAGCGAGGACTTTAGCTAACGACCCAGAGATTGTTCTAATGGATGAGCCATTTGCCGCGTTAGATGCCCAAACAAGGAATATATTACAAAATGAGTTATTAAAAATTTGGGAGAAAGAAAAAAAGACGGTGTTTTTTGTCACACACAGTGTTGATGAGGCAATTTATTTGTCTGATAGAGTTGTTGTTTTAACTGCAAGACCTGGGAGAATAAAAGAAATTGTTAAAATTGATTTAGAAAGACCAAGAGATAGAACAAGCATTGAATTCCTTGAATATAGGAAAAAAATCCTAAATATATTAAGGGATGAGGTCTTAAAATCATTAAAACAAAGATAAACTTATAACAATCTCATAGGTATTCCCCTATCTGCACAATACTTTTTTAGCTCCTCTATTGTATATTCTCTATAATGCAATATTCCCGCCATTAATGCAGCATCTGCCTTTCCATGCACAAATGCCTCATAAACATGCTCTGGATTTCCAGCTCCACCAGATGCAATCACTGGCAATTTAATAGCTTTGGAAATCTCTCTTGTTAATATCAAATCATAACCACTTTTTGTCCCATCTTTGTCAATACTCGTTAATAAAATCTCTCCAGCTCCCAACTCTTCAACTTTTTTAGCCCATTCTATGGCATCTATGCCCGTTTCTTTTCTCCCTCCATATATATAAACTTCAAACCAACAATATCCATCCTCTACCTTAACAACATTTTTATTTATATTGTCTATCTCATCTTCATTAACATAGTGTCTTTTAGCATCAATAGCTACAACAACACACTGAGAGCCAAATATCTCACTCGCCTCTTTAATTAAATTTGGATTCTTTACTGCCGCAGTGTTTATTGAAACCTTATCCGCCCCCGCCCTCAATATTCTTCTAAAATCTTCAATTGACTTAATTCCTCCACCAACAGTTAAGGGAATAAAGACCTTTTCAGCTGTTCTCTCTACAACATCAATAATTATGTCTCTCTTTTCTGCTGAGGCAGTTATATCTAAAAATACAAGCTCATCAGCTCCTTCATTATCATAGTATTGGGCTAACTCAACTGGATCTCCAGCATCTCTCAAATTTAAAAATTTTGTCCCTTTAACAACTCTTCCATCTTTAATATCCAAACATGGAATTATCCTCTTTGTTAGCATATTATCCCTTACAAAAATTTAATTTTAAAAAATTAGAAAATTAAAA
The DNA here is from genome assembly GCA_027068365.1 of Methanocaldococcus sp. Lineage (GTDB taxonomy): Archaea > AGJL01 > Methanococci > Methanococcales > Methanocaldococcaceae > Methanocaldococcus. Next base: position 37,711 of record JAMOTQ010000062.1, on the reverse strand, counting down.
GATTTTTTATAGTTTATTGGCTCCTTCAAATTCGTTATTATGATTTTCTTCAAGTTCAATTCCAGATATTGCCTTTGCCAATTTCAATGCTCTTAATGATGCTAAGTCCTTCTCTAAATACACACTTGCAATTTCATTCGTTAATTTCCTCAACTCTTTTGTAAATTTTGTTTTAAATTTCACTATTGGAGTACTTTCTGTCCACTGTTTCTCTACATTATAATCATACGGTAAAATCCCAACGATATCATCTACTATCTCACTAATATCAGTAAATCCTAAATATTTATTTAATATAATTCCTGTAATTCCAATTCCTAACTCTCTAACGAGGTCCATAGTTTTTAACGAATTTGCAATTGAAGGGATACTATCGTCTCCAACTATGATTATTTTATTAATATACTCATACTCCCCTACATATCCAAATAATGGATTGTCTTCAACGATATTTGGAGGGAAATCATAAACTATAACATCGTACTCATCCTCCAATATTTTAATTAACTCTCCAAACCTACTTAAATCGTACTTATATGCAAAAACCTTGGAAGATACATCAGTATGAATTATATCTAAATCATCATAATGGCATATAATATCTTCAATAGCTGACTCTCCTGCAAGATAAGAGTTTAAAGTATGCTCGTGGTCTTCAAATCCAAATAACACCGCAGTAGTTCCTCCATAAATATCGCAATCAATCAATATGGTTTTTACTGACTCACTAAGTATATATGCAAAATTTGCGGCAATGGTTGTTTTTCCAGTTCCCCCTTGAATATTATAAAATCCAATTTTCATAATTATCACCAAAAAATTATTTAATTTAAAGGAAGTTGTTTTGGAGGATTTATTATAACATATTTACAATGCTCTTTATCAAACTCTTCTATATCATAACCAGTCATATTAAAACTCTTTTTAAATATGGTGACTTTTACCCCTCTATTATCTTTTATACTTAAATTTCCTTTATTATATATCACATTATTATCAACATATTTATCAAGCCATCCAGCTAAGTCCTTAAATGAAACTATGTCTGTCCCATTTTCTTTTAATTCCATGATTAAATCTTTATCATAGTCCCTAATATCTGCAATATAAACTCCAAATTCCTCGTCTTTTGGTGGAATGTAGAGAGTATTAACAACATTTACTCCATAAATTTCTTTTAGTGGTGTTGGAATTCTAACAATTGGAATTCCATCATAAATTTCAAATCCTTTATTCCCAGGAATTACCACATAATCAACCTTATCTCTTAACTCCAATTTCCAATCTAAATCTTCATTATCTTTTCCAAATACTGCATCTGTCAAGTTTTTGTCTGAACTTTCTAAGAATAAACCATTACATCCTCTTGCCAATGCATAAGCATAGTTTTTAACAAACCAATGATTGAAATATTCATATTTGTCCCACATTTCGCTATCTTCTTCTGGTAAAGCCGGCTCCCCTTCATAATACCATTTTGATGGTTCTTTAGCGTTTCCTTCCCAATATGGCTCACCATTATCTAAGTGATAATACTTATTTTCACTTTTAGCCCCTTCTTCCCAATAACCATAGTCCTTAGTTCCTTTATAGCTTATAACCTTTGGATAATAGCCACCAATAGGGTCGTTTCTAAATGTCTCTGGTGCTTTATCAACATAAATTAAAGGGTAATAGCTTAACGCCAATATGTCATCTGCTTTGATATCTAACTTTGATGGGTTAAAGTAAATATGTGTATAATTCTCCTGATAACCCTTTTTAAACCAATAATAATCATATAAATCTTCAAGTTCATCTACATCAACATCAGATTTTTTTACAATTTCAATTCCCTCACTACCCGTCACTATATAGCTCACATTTATACCAAAAGCTTTTAACGCCTTTATAGACCTCACTTTTTTGTTAATTATTTCATCATCTAACACATCTACTTTAATCTTCCTTCCAGCAACATCTATGGCATAATCCCCATTTTTATCAGGAATTATCTTATTTACAGCAACTCCTGAAACGAGCATATGCTTATAGTATGGAGGAACTTTATTTATGTATGCAAAAACACCTCCATTTTTAGCAATATATTCCCCAATAATATCAAGGGTCTTTTTATCATTCAACGATGTTGGATATAAGAAGAGGAGTTTATTCTTCTTAATTTCATAAACTCCATCTGCTACCTTCTTATAATTAATTTTATAAATTGGAGCTTCCTTAGCTTCTACTGGCGGGTTGAATATTAAAGCTCCATCATCATTCCTTACAATATATTTCTTTGGATATATTATAAAGACATCGTTTTTATCAACAAACACGTAATCGTAATACTCGGGAATACATTTTTCTGGAAGATTGTAAGAGTATTTGTAATAATAATTATCAGAACTATTTTTTGGAGGGTTGTAATAAATCTCTCCATCCTTACCCCTAATTATGTATTTTTTTGGATAGAGAATAAAGGTTGAGTTTTGTATCAGCACGTATCCATCATATTCAGGAATTTCTGAAACATTTGGAACTTTAATCTTATATGGCTTTACAAACTCATATTTGCTATAATTTTCTTCCTTTGGTGGGTTGAATATTAAAGCTCCATCCTCTTCATAAACACTATACTTTGGATAAATTACAATAACTCCATTTTTACTAACATATGTGTAATTTCCAAAATCTGGAATTTTTGATAGCGTGTATCTTTTTATTCCGAGATGGTATAAGATGTTCTTATTTATATTGTCACTATCAAGGCAGAAAATTGTCAGAGATGTGTTAGAATTTAACATTCTATCAAGTTCATTAACATTACCAACCTTTGATAATGAAACAAACTCTATTGGAATTGAACTCGTATATTTATAGTCCAAATTTGAAGGATAGGCATAGCTAATCAATACAAATAACATAAACGTAAAAATAAGCTTTCTCATCTACTCACCTCGATATCCTTATATACACAATTATATATTACAATTATTTTTTGGTTATTAAAATAAATATTTATTCCTCAAACTTCTCAAACTTTTTGACATACATTAAAGGATAATCAATTTCTGGGATGTATTCAAGCTTTAAATGGGCAATAGTTTTATTTATTCTAATTTTTAAATCAACATCTAACATCTTTCCATCTAATGAAACGTATTTTTCTCCAACATCTTTAATTTTTACCTTTATGTCATAAACACATGGTTGATTTTTCATCGCCTCTTCCATAGCCCTCTCTAATGATTCTTTGTTATATTTACTTACCGGAGTGCCAACAAATTGATGAAATAGAGCCCCTAAGGTAATACCTCCTTCAAATACTGCCCTCTCTCTGTCTGTTAAATTTTTAAAATACTTCTTAAAAACATCTGTTTCTTCTACTCTCATATTCCTCCCATCACAATAATTTATTCACATAGATAGTTTAAAATATAAAAGTAGCAACTGTTTAAATATTTAACATCCTTTCAATGGCTTTTTGAGCTTTTTCAATTACTTCTTTTTTTAATTTAATTTCATATCTCTCCTCCAATAAACATTTTTCTATCTTCTCCAATGTTATTTTTTTCATCTCATGACAAATAGCATCCTCCTTTAATGGAATAAGTTTTTTTTGTTTGCCTAATTTTTCAAGCTCTATCTCCAACCTATTTATCATCCCAACCTCAGTCCCAATTATAAACTCTTCATCGTCTGACTCTAAAACAATCCTCAATATTCCACTCGTGCTTGCTATATAATCAGCGTTATCTTGCAACTCAGGATTGCATTCTGGATGAATTAAAACCTTAGCATTTGGATATTTACTCTTAACTCTTTTTAAATCATCAATGGTGAATTTTTTATGAACATAACAGCCCCCACCCTCTGGAATGGCAATAACTTTTTTATCCGTTCTTTTCTGAACATAATAAGCTAAGTTGTTATCTGGACCAAATAAAACAACATCTGTGTCTAAGGAATTGACTACTTTATCTGCATTCGCTGATGTGCAAGTTATATCTGCCAATGCCTTTGTCTCTGCCGTTGTATTCACATAAACAACTAATGGAGCTTCTGGATATTTCTCCCTATATTTTTTTATAATTTCTGGAGGTAGTTGATGAGCCATTGGGCATTGAGTTCCTTCAATTTCTGGCATTAAAACCTTTTTGTCTGGATTTAAAATCTTTGCAGATTCAGCCATAAAATCTACTCCACAAAACACAATTATATCAGCATCTGTCTCCTTTGCCTTAATACACAGTTCCAAAGAATCCCCTAAGAAATCGGCTATTTTTTGTATTTCCTTTGGTTGATAGTTGTGAGCTAATATTATAGCGTTTTTCTCTTCTTTTAGTTTATTTATTCTATCCACTACATCCATGTGTATCCCTCAGAATTTATATTTTATACCCATATTTCTCTAATCTCTCAATTACTTTGTCCCATGTTGGCAAATTTGTCTGACATCCCTTTGCCTCAACAACAAATGAAGCAGTTGCAGCTCCAATTAAACCACATTTCTCTAAATCATATCCTTTAATATAAGCGGATAAAAATCCTGCCCTATAACTATCTCCAGCACCTGTTGGGTCTATAACCTTCTCTGCCTTAATGCAAGGAATCTCTATCTTTCTATCTTTGGTATATATCACACTACCTTTAGAACCCTTTGTTACTATAAGGACATCAACTCTATTTACATAATCATCAATCTCAAAATTTAATAGTTTTGAAGCTCTTTCAAATTCATGCTTGTTCATAAATAAGAAGTTTGTATGCTCAATCAACTCCAACAACATATCTTTTGAGTATTGAGGTAAGTCCTGCCCGGGGTCGAAAGATACCAAATTGTTTCCATAAGCTTTTTTGGCACATTTTAGGTTAAATTCTGGGTCTCCTGTTGCTATATGGACAATCTCTGTATTGAAGTTTGGTGGATTTAGCTCTTTATAATGCTTAGCCGCACCCCATAAGAAAAATGTTATTTGGTTGTTATCCTTGTCTGTAAATATCCATGCTTTTGGTGTCTCTTCCTCATCAGAGTAATAGAGTTTTGACAAATTAATACCCAATTTCTTTAAATATTTTTCATATCCACTGTTTTTAAAATCATATCCAACACATGATAAAAGCTCAGAATCAACACCAAGTTTTTTTACCCCAACTGCTGTATTTGCCGCTGCTCCACCATAATACTTTCTCGCTGAAGGAATTTGAATTGATGTATTTGGCTCGGGAAATTTTTCTATATTAAAAATATAATCAAGAGCTGTATGTCCTACACATGTAATCTTTTCCATTTTATCACCTACAAAACGATAAAATTAATAAAAGCTTTTATAATAGAATTTATCATATTTAATGTGATAGAATTGTTAAACTAATACTTAAAGATTTATGGGGGTGTGTTATGATAAACATATCCGAAAACTCAGAGGCAAAAGAATTGATACCCATAGCCAAGGCAGTTCATATATTGGTTAATAAACTTCCTGTTGCCATGAGAAGCAAAAACAAACCTGGAATAAGATTAGAAAAAGGAGAAGTTGTTGACACAAACTACGAGGGCTATGTTTTAAAGGTTGCCATTGAAATAGGGAAAACTATAAAGGCAACTCCAATTACTGGACCTTATGCAGGGCTTCCAGTTATAGTAACTCCAATAAAAGATGCAGAGAATAAAATTATAGGGGCTATTGGTGTAGTTGATATTACCGCAGGAATATTTGAAGACATATTAACAATAGCAAGAAGACCTGAATTATATAAGTTTTTACCAGAGGATGCATTTCCAAAATAAATAAAACTTTAAAAATTTTAAAAATACAAAATAACTTTAAAGGTGATGAAATGAAAAAAATATTTATTTATCCTCCAAACAGCTTAATACTAACAGATTTAGTTGAGAGATTTGGACATAAGCCATTAAACCTAAATATCGTTATTGGTAAGTTGGTTAGAAATCCAGAAATAGACAGCCCACCAATGAACATAACAGATGAAGAGCCAAAAAAAGGTTTAAAATATGCGGCTGTGGAAGTTCCTTCTGGTGTTAGAGGGAGAATGGCTTTAATCGGACCGTTAATTGAAGAGGCAGAGGCAGCAATAATAATGGAAGATGCCCCAATCGCATTTGGATGCATTGGATGTCAAAGAACAAATGAACTAACTTTATATTTAGTTAGAAGGAAAAATATCCCTATTTTGAAGGTTAAATATCCTACAAATGAGGAAGAAGCTGAAATATTAGTTAATAAAATAGCTAACTTCTTAAAGAGTTTGGAAGAGGATAAAAACTAACTGAGGGGATAAAATGGAATGTCCAAATAAAGAGATTAACTTAAAAAGATGCAACTGCAGTTATCCAGCTTGTTCTAAAAAAGGAATGTGTTGTGAATGCCTACATTACCATTTAAAAAATAGACAGTTACCTGCCTGCTGTTTCCCAGACGATGTAGAAAAAACCTATGATAGAAGCTTTGAAACATTTGCAAAGCTTGTTTTAGAAGGGAAAATTTAATTAATTTATTTTAAATTTCTTTTATAGCAAAACCATTCAATAATTGAGGTTGGTTTATAGTTCTTTTCAAAATATTTTGAAATATATAAGGCACGGATGAACTCCTTCCATTAGGAAGGAGTTCAAACTTCATTAATAAATTTTATTCACTTTTGAAAAGAACTATAATTATACCATTAATCACATCATAAAATAGAATCTCATTTTCCACCAAAAACTTGAATTCCTTAATTAACTCTCTTTTAATAATTTCATAATCTTTAACCTTAATATTATCCTTAAACTTATTTAAAATCTCATATATCTTATTTTCATCTAAATCCTCTGGCATATTTGCTATTAAAAACCTCAACCCATCTGTTTCAACATTAATCCACTGCCTTATAGTTTGTTCAACAGATAAACCTAACTTCTTATTATTTATCAATTGGGATATTTCATAAGGTAATAATAAATACTCCAAAGCATAATTATATAGTTCTTTTCAAAAGTGAATAAAATTTATTAATGAAGTTTGAACTCCTTCCATTAGGAAAGAGTTCATCAGTGCCTTATATATCCTGAATAACCCTTTAAGAAAGATAGGAAAACTTTATTTGACGAAACTTTCTTAAAGTTTCTTTCAAAATATTTTGAAAAGAACTATATATTCCAAACATAGTTAAAGAGGGGACAAAATGGAAAGATTTATTGAAAATCCAAAGTTTCCAATAAGAGAGATTAATGAGAAGAGTGAGAAGGAGAAAGGAGGGGCAAGACCTCCACATTGGGAGATGGTATTTTATTGGACAAGAAAACCATTAATTGGGACAAGGGGTGTTATTGCCGGCTCTCTATTGCCTTATGATATTGATGTGGAGAGGTTTAAAAATGCAATATGCCTTGATGAAAAAACGCCTCACAGGTTTAACCCAAGAATTCCAAATGATTGGAAAAAGTATTTTGAAGGAAAAAAGCTGTTAGACCCATTTGCTGGTTTTGGTTCTATACCTTTGGAAGGTTTAAGATTGGGCTTAGATGTTACAGCAGTTGAGTTATTGCCTACAACCTATATATTTCTAAAATCAGTTTTAGAGTATCCTAAGGAGTTTGGCAAGAGTTTAGTTAAAGATGTTGAGAAATGGGGAAATTGGATAACTGAAAGGTTGAAAGAGGATGAAGATATTAGAGAACTTTATGAGGATGATGTTGCTGTTTATATTGGAACTTGGGAGATTAAATGCCCTCACTGTGGCAGATGGACTCCTTTAATTGGTAATTATTGGTTAGCAAGAGTTAAAAATAATAAAAAGGGTTATAAAAGATTGGCTTTTATGAGGGCGGTTAAAACAGAGGATGGCATTGATATAGAGGTTGTAGATGTTAATAAAATTGCAGAGGAGAATAATTTAAAGTTAGAGGATGCAAGGGTTGATAAGAATAAAATAAAGATTGGTAGTTTAGAGTTTGAAGTTCCTAATGCTAATATTGAGTCAAGGAAGAGTCAAGTAACCTGTTTGTTTTGTGGCAACTTAATAAAATTTGCAGATGAAGAAGGAAATCATTACTTAAATAAGGTTAAAGGTAAGGAATTGGAATTTTATGTAAAATTTGCTTTGAAGAAATATCATGAAGGGGATGAGAGATTTGCAAGGCAGAGGTTGTTGGTTAAGGTTAAAATTGAAGATGGGAATTTGATTTTTGAAAAGGCAACCTTAGAGGATAATAAAAAATTGGGGATTGCTAAGGAGAAGGTTAAGAAGCTTATAGAGAGTGGAGATGTTGATGTGCCAAATGAGAACTTATGGAATTATTCTGCAAGTGGTGGAGGGGCATTAAGTATATTTATGTGGGGGTTTAACAAGTTTTACAAACTCTTTAATCCAAGGCAGTTATTAACTTTGGTAAAAATTACAAGATTAATTAGAGAAGTTGGAAAAAGAGTTGAGGAGAAGAAAATAAGAGAGGGGTGGAGTGAGGAGAGGGCTTTTAAGTATTCAGAGGCAATTGCTACTTATTTGAGCATTGCTTTGTTAAAACATTTAGATTATAATACTATTACTACATTATGGAATGCTGGCTCGTGGAGTTTAAACAAAGTAGCCCATACTCTCACTAATAGAGGAATAGCAATGCAATGGAATTGGTGTGAAATATGTCCAATTTTAAATATACCATTAACCTATCCAAGCACTTTAAGAACAACTATTAGAGGTTTAGAATACCTAACCTCTGCACTTTCAAATAAGCCAAATAATTTAAATGATTTTATTAATAAAGTAAATAATAACTCCTCAAATATAAAAATCATTCAAGGAGATGCAACCTCATTAAACTTAGGAGAGCAATTTGATATTATCGTTACCGACCCTCCCTATGCCGATGATGTCCCTTACACCGAACTATCTGACTTTTATTATGTCTGGCTTAAAAGGGCTTTGTCTGATGTTGAAAACAACAAACTAATTCCAAGATACCATAAAGAAGCATTCTTCAAAAAGATAGGCAAAAAATACAAAGAGATAAAAACACAATGGCAAGAATTTGCCAAAAAAGAGGTTTCTGAAAATGCGGGTAGATTTATGGATTTAAAAGATAAAAAAGAAATAGCAAAAAAACACTTTGAAAATCTCTTCTCACAGGCATTCATATCTATGAAAAACCACTTAAAAGATGATGGTTTATTAATAACTTACTACGCACACACAAATCCCGACTCATGGGCGAATCTCTTAGAATCAGGATGGAAGAGGGCAAAACTAACGATAACGAGGGCTTTACCTCTCACAACAGAATCAAAACAAAGCATTGTATCAAGAGGCAAACTCTCCTTAGACACTTCAATAATTGCCGTCTGGAAAAAGAAAACTCTAAAAGATAAGGCGTTAATCTCAACCTTAATACCAAAACTAAGAGATAAAGGAAGACAAACAGCAGAACTATTAATAAAACACGGACAGCATGATTTAGATTTACTGTATGGGGTAATGGCTGGTATCTTAGAAGAGATAACCCAATACAATGAAATTGTAAGTCCAGAAGGAAAACTAACGACAAAAGACATCCTCGATAAGTATGTCTATCCATTAACAATATATAGCATTATAGATGCCATTTCAAAAGAAAAAGAAGGAACTTTAAAAATCTCTTCAAAACCTGCCCTTTTCTATACAACCTACAAAATCCTATTTGGTAGTAAAACATTAGGTAGTGGAGATTTAATCTTATTAAATATCTCAACTGGAATTGATGCAAGAACAGCAGTTGAATACAAACTAATAAAAGAAGAAAATAAGGGATTTACATTAAACTCTCCCGACTTAATAAAAGAACTCAACAATAAAAACCTCTATCAGTTCTTAATTGAAAAGGGCATAAATCCAATAAATCCAGAAATAAAAACATCAATAGACATCCTTCACTTACTTGAATATTACGCCTTTGCATATCCAATAGATGCCTTTAAATCTAAACTTGAAGAATTGAAGAACAAATACCCAACAGAGGTTGATGAAGCAACAAATATTGCCAAACTAATAAATAAATACTATAAAAGTGTATTTAAGGAAATATATGCAGGTAAAAAAGACAGTGAGATAGATAAAATCCTACAAAAAAATAAAACTTATGAAATCTATTTGATAAGAAGATTGGTAAGATTTTTGGAAGGCAAAGCGTTTTAATTTCCTATATATTTTATTATATCCTTATAGTTGGTTATATTCCATATTTTAATAAAAAATGTTAGAAATGGGGGGATTAATATGCAGAAGTTAAAAGTTTGGGAGGATGTTTTAGATGAAACTTTAGATATGCAAGTAGCTCCTGAATTGGGGGATGTTATTAATAAAACAGCCCATAGGATTTATACAGAACCAGAAGAATTCTTTAAAAGGACTTACTTTACTGATTCTATGGTGCAAATACTTGACAGGCTTATAAACACTCTAAGCGGGAAAGAGAGGCATAATATATTCTTAATATACTCTCTCTTTGGGGGAGGGAAAACACATACAATATTAACAATCTATCATGCAATTAATAATCCTGACTCTCTTACTGATGAAAATACTCTAAAAGATTATCCTGAAGATAAAAAAGAGAAGATAAAAGAAATAGGTATAAAATTAAAAGACCTTCAAAATCAAAACATAAAAATACTTCCAATATATGGTAAAGGAAAATTAGGACAACCAAGCAATCCATTAAACTTTGGAGCATACGAAGTCAAAACATTATGGGGGTATATAGGGCACTGTTTAGGAAAATACTCTATAGTTGAAAATGACGATAAAAACTTAACAGTCCCTACAATAGATACGATTAGAGAGCTTTTAAAAGGAAATAAGGTAGTATTTTTAGTTGATGAGATTGTTCATTATATAGACAACTTATACAACAGTGGGAATGAAGATGATAGAAGATATGCAAAAAATATCTGTAAGTTCTTTGATGCCTTATCCACTGCCTTAATTGGAACTGACAGCATTATGATTTTAACCTTACCAATGGAAAAAGATGGGGAAAAAGTTGAAAAAGGATATAATAAGGAGATAGTTCTTTCTCTCCATAGAGCGGTTGAGAGAGTGGGGGGAGCAGAACTCTACTCTCCACTAAGAACTGAAGGCATTTCTGGAGGAGAGATTGTAGAGATTTTAAAGAAAAGGATTTTTGAAAGCATAGATAAAGATTTTAAAGAGAAAATAATTGAAAAATACAGAGAGGCTTATTCAAATACTGAAATATTTGGAAGATTTGAAGGAAACTTATCAAAAACCTATCCATTCCATCCAGATTATATAGCAACACTGAGGACTATTGTTGAAAGAGGGAACTTGCAAAAAACAAGGGATATGGTTAGAATAACAAGAATTGTTGTAAGAAACCTATTACAAGAAGAAGAGTTCCCAACCTTAATAATGCCATATCATATAAACCCAAGAAATGAAAAACTAAAAGGAATATTGTTTGGGAAGAATCAAATATTTGCTGACTATGGAGGAGCAGTATTGGATGTAGATTTATCCCTTGAAAAATTCAAAAGATTTTCAAAGCCAGAATTGGCAGAGATTATTTTAAGATACATATTTTTAAAAACCTATCCTTATGACTCCCCAACACCACTTGAGGGCTTTCCAAAAAAGGATAGTATTGCAAGGGCAGTTTATGAAATTAGTTTTTTTGAAAAACATGCATTGCAATTAACTGATATCCCAAACACTATAAGTGAAATTGAAAAAAGCTCATCATTTATATATCTAAACAAAAAGGATGGAATCTTCTGGTTTTGGAGAGTTGCAAATGTATCTCAAATGGTTGAAAGCAAGAAAGAAGAGTTGTTAACTCTCAATATAGTTAGCGTTCATAAGAAACTTGAGGAATTTGTTAAAAAATTTGCTGTTGAAGGAAAGGGTCTAAGGACTAAAAAAATTGGAAATAATATAACATTTTTCAAAAAGAATGATATTGTAGTGTCAAGAGACCCACAAGAATTTCAAGATAATGAGAATTATAAATTGCAAATACTCATAAGAGATGATGTTGATAAATTTACACTTTACAGAATAATTTATCAGTATGGAACTGGAACAAGAACATATAGAAATACAATAACTGTTTGTTATGCAGATAAATCCCTAAATAAACTACTTGAAATAACAGCCCGTATAATGGCTTGTGATAAAGTGAAAGGAGATATTAAAGCAAAATATAAATCTTATGGGGAAGAAGTTGTTCAGATACAAACAAGTATGGTAAGGAGTATTGAAGATGATGCAAAAGCAGAGTTTGATGAATTTGTGGCAAGTGTATTTAAAAAAATTGCATATCCTAAAGATAATGATGTGGAGATTGTTGATGCTACTCCAACATCTAAATCAATACTTGAAAATGTGTATTCTGCACTGGTTGAATGGGGAAAAATCCCATCCAATCTAACTTTTGAAGGTCTTGAATATTATTTAAATGAAGTAAATATAACTTTTAATAAACCAATACAATTTTCAGAGCTTAGAAGTATTATTAGAACAAATACAAAACTTCCATTTATTACTGATGAGCAATTAAAAGAAGCAATAAAAGAGGGCGTTAAAGATTTAAAAATTGGTATTGAAAGAGACGGAAGAATTTTATTTAAAAGAATCTATCAAAACATACCAAATTATAATGAAGCTGGGGTTCCTCTCGATGACATAAAAGAAAATGACATAATTTTGCCTCAAATAAAAGCATTAAATAAACAAATAAATCAGATTTTAAAAGAGGAGAGAGATGAAGTTATTGATAATAAGTATATAAAAGTTTGGTATGAAGTTTATATTTCAGATTCTGAGTCATTGCCATTAAGGGAGCTTGTTGAAGAGACAGAAGAGGGTTTTGTTGTCAAACCCGAATTTGTGGACTTAGTAATAAATGGCTATATAGTAAGAAAAACTGAAGAAAAGACTATTGGAGAAAGAAATGAATTTTCTTTGAAATTAGATAGACATAACATTGAAGGAAAACCAGGAGAAAATGTGGATATAAAAGTAGTAATAACACCCTTAAAAGGCCGTGGTTTTGACGTGAATCTTGAAGTTGAAGAAGGAGAATTAGATATAGACCATGGAAAGGCTCCTTATGAAACAACGTGGCACATTAAAATTCCTGAAACCAAAAAAACTTATAAACTAAGGGCAGTATCTGAAGATGGTGTCGTAAAAACTGATAGAATAACCCTTACTCCAAGAACTGATATCGTAGAAGTTCATGAATTATCTGAAAACTTAAAAGGAGGAAAATTATTAGAAATAAAGGGTATCAAATCCTATGATGATTTAAACCTCATTCCTGAAAACTTAAATGCTAAGGTTAGAGGAGTCTTTATTATTGAAAACGATGAATACTTTAAAGCAGATTTTAATAATCTTTCTCTCGATGTTGTAAAATATCTTATTGAAGAGATAGAGGAGGTTATGGAACATAAAGCGAAGTTAGATGTGGACGTTATTTTTACAGATGAAGTAAGGATTGATGATTTAATATTTGAGAAACTTAAATGCTTAAATGAAAAAGTAATATTTAAAATTAAAAAATGTTGATTTTAAGTAGTTTTTTATACATTTAGAGTGTATTTTCTTACTCTATTTTTCTTTTTTGTGAGGTGATGCTGTGGAGAGTAAGAACACTCAATATGTGGTTAAGCTTAAATATATTAAGCCAATAAAATTACCAATTGTAAAAAAACAAAAATTAGCAGAGTTTATCCCAATAATACCTCTTGAAGACGGTAAATATATAAAAGGTAAAATTGAAGGAACTGCAAGAGTATTTCTCCCAGAGTTTATTAATTTTGCTAAACACTTTGGTTTTGAAGTTTCTGGTAAAAAAAGAATAACATTAAAAACTGATGATGATTATGCATATCTAAGATTATTTGTTTATGCCATGATTATGCAAGCATTAAAAGATAATACAATGTGGGGAAAATTAGAAGACCATATTCTTTCTATGGAACCATTAGCTTTACGTTATTGGGCATCAACTTTTAGAAATAGGTATTGGGAACATAATAATAGAAGAAAATTATTAAAAATTGCAAAATGTTTTTTGGTGGTTGAAGAAATCTAAAATTGTTAGAGGGGATGAAAATTGCAAGAAAAGATAAAAAACTATCTCACAAGAAAGGTATTTTTGCACGACCCTCTACTATTCTTCTATGCTTTAAATCATCCAGCATCAAAAAAAGAAATAAAACCATTTATACACCAAATTTATCTCCTATACAATGCTATGCTTCTCCGCCCAGTCCGTTTTTTAATTGCAGATGAGATTGGTTTGGGTAAAACAATAGAATCTCTTGCAATAGCGAGATACTTAGAACTAAAAGAAGGAATAAAAAAGATTTTGGTTTTAACTCCAAAAATTTTAAGAGAACAGTGGGAATCTGAAATAAAGAGAGTTGGTGGAATTCCAAGAATTATTAAAGATGGAAATGATATAAATAATATTAAAAATTCTTTGCAGTATTATGATTCTGCGGTTTATATTATAATTTCAATTGACCTTGCAAAAAGGTATGTTGATAAAATATTGCAAATTGATTGGGATTTAGTTATTGTTGATGAAGCCCACAACATTACTAAAAATACTCAAAGAGGAAAATTAGTAGAAAAACTTTCAAAAAAAGTAAGAAATATGCTTTTACTTTCTGCAACTCCACACAGAGGAGACCCTCAAGATTACCTATACAGATTAAAAATGTTAGACCCCACACTTATAAATGATTTTGATAGATTAAATACTCAAAATTTCTACTCTAAAACCCATGACATATTAGTTTTTAGAAGAACGAAAAAATTAGTAAATGCTCTTGAGAATAAAAGAGTTTTTAAGGATTGTCAGTTTAATGCAGTAGTAGTGGATATATCAGAAGAAGAAAAAAGATTTTTTGTCCTTCTTGAAGACACCCTTAAAAATATATTGAAAAATGCAAAAAGAAACTCTCCAATAGCACTTTTAGCAGTGATTTTAGGTAAGAGGGCATCTTCAAGTTATAAAGCAGCAATTGAAACACTAAATAGGATTATAAAAAGTAACATTTTAAAAACTGATGATATTAATGTGTCAGAGGATATTCAAAACCTCTTCTCACTAAGTTTGGAAGAAATGGAATTTGAAGAATATAGGGAAATATCTGACATAATAAATAATATTGTTGATAAATATTCACCATATTTAAGCCAAGGGCAAAAAGAATTATTTGAAAATCTCCTTAAAACAACAACTAACATAATAGTCAAAAAAGATAGTAAAATTGACGCTTTAGCAAAAATTATTGCAGAACATATTAAAAATAATGAAAAAATTGTAGTATTTACTGAATACGTTGATACTCTCAAATATCTTCAAGAAAATCTGCCTAAGTATTTAAACAACTATGGTATTGACATAGATACAAATGAAATATTAACGCTTTCAGGAGAGGACAAAAATAGGATGGAGAATATTACTGAGGAGATTAATAAAAAATTTGAAGAGTATGGAAAAATTTTACTGGCAACAGATGTTGCTTCTGAAGGACTTAATTTACAAATTGCAAGTGTTTTGGTAAATTATGATTCCCCATGGAGTCCTATAAAATTAGAACAGAGAATTGGAAGAATTTGGAGGTTAGGGCAAGAAAAGGATGTGTCTATTTATAATATTTTCCTTTCAAATAGAATGGATTTGGAGCTGCTTAATAGCTTGTATAAAAAAATCATGAATATTAAAACTGCACTTGATAATCAATTAGCAATAGGTAAAGAGATATATATTGCAAATGCTGAAACTCTATTTAACTTAGAGGAATTTGCATACATAAAAAACTTTTCTGAATATGATATTATAATTTCAGCAATAATGGAGGACTTAAATAGTTATACAGAAGAAATTGTCAAAACACTAAAAAATATTAGGAATAAGCTAAAAATGATGGGTATTTTTCCAGAAGAACGTGCTGAAAAAATTAAAAATGAAGTTTTAAAACTTATCCAAAGTGAAAGTTATTTGGAGATTGAAAAGATTGGGAAAATTCTAAACACATTTAAAGAGAAAGTTTTAAGAGAAAATATATATGCCCAAAATAGGTTATATCAAATCATAAAATCAAAAAATGATGATGATTTACAAATATCAAGAATCGTTGTAAAAAACCCATTTAAAAATAGGGAGTATTTGTTTTTTGTAAAAGTATTAAATGAAAATAGGGAGGTTGTCTGGGAAATTCCAGTAATAGCCTCTCACAAAGAAAAAAATACCAAGTTAATGACAAGTGTTGAATTGTTAAAATACTTAACGACAATTTTTAGCAGAGATTTATTTTTCACAAACTATATGGAAAAATCTGATAAGAGTCAAATATTGGCTATTAAAGGAAAGATTTACACTCATGTCAGAAGTATTATAAATAACATAGATAAAAGAATTTCAAATTACGAAAATCTCAGAGATTTAGGTTTGAAAGATGGTAAATTATTTAAGAATTTGAGAATAAGTATTGATGACCCTATAATTATTGATTATCTCCCAGAGAATGAGTTTTCAATTGAAAAAATCATTCCCTTAGACATTATAGATAATTTAAGTTTAGATAAGGATAATATTATTTTAACAGATGAAAATGATTTAAAGGCAATGGATAGGAATTTTTTACCTCTTGAAGAACTTGTGAAAATTGAGAAATTGGCTATGAATGTTGTAATGAATATTGAAGAAAAAAGATTAGCAAGTAAATATGGGTATGAAAATAAAGGTAAAGTTTGGGATGTTTTGGATGTTTCCTTACATGAGCATTATGATATAAAGGTTATTGAAAATGGAAAGGAGAAATATATCGAAGTGAAAGGACATAATGGATTATTACCAATTGCAGAACTTACAGAAGCAGAATATAAATTTGCTATGGAAAATGAAGATAAATATTATTTATATATCGTCTGTAACCTTGGAAAAGATGAAAAAAATGCAATAGTATTTGAGATTTATAAACCTCTCAACAAAGAACATAGAAAAATATACTTAATTAAAAATGGAAAAAGGATGGATGTGAGTAAATATTATAATAACATAAATATAACTGAAAAAAAGAGATATTTGTTTAAACTTGTATAAAATAAACAACCTAATCAAGAAAATAAAATCCTATGAGTGGGTTAGGATTATTGAGAGAGTGTTAAATGGATATTGATGAATTAAAAAATTTGTTGAAGAAATTATTGAAAAACTTGAGAAATCAGAAGAAGGATTGAGTTTTCAAGAAGAGCAGATATAGAGAAAGTCTAAAAGATTTTTCTTAACATTGCAAAAAGTAATTATGACAAAAAAGATTACATCAAAATTGGGGATTAATACTATTGACCACCATTCCTTGACGCTTATATTACTCAAAAAGTTCGAAGAAGAGATTCCAGAATATTATATAATTTAACAATCCACCAAAAATTAACAACAAAAAAAAGAACTAACGTATTAACGTATTTGAGACCATTAAAGTGTTTTTAGAAATACTTATAATCTTAAAACTTTAAATACTTCCTTTTTTAAAATTTGATATAAAAGATAATAAGGTGGGGTTAATGAACAAAAAATTATTTTATCATGATAAATCAATTTTTGAAAGATTTGTAAAAGAATTGTGTAAAAAATATTACGGAAATTTAGAGTACGTTAGTTTAACTCCTAATCGGGAGTTTTTTGAATTAGTGTTAAATGTTTGTAGGGAGTTAAATTTAACTCCTGAAAAGGTTGTAAATTATGGAATAAAATACTTGTACAGTGATAAAGAGAGCATTATGAACATTGTCTTGGAGTATCTGAATAATGTTGAAAAGTTTGGATTATTTGAAAATTTTAAAGAAATTGGAAGATTATCCCTTGAAGAACTTTCTAAATCCAACTCTTCTGAAATCATAACTTGGATGGTTTGTAACACACTTGAAGAAGTTGACATTTCAGAGGTAGAAATTGACTCTAAAATAAAACAAAAAATGCTAACAGTTTTCTTTGAAGCTGAAAAAAATTTAAGAAAACAAGATGTTGAAGATTTTTCTATGAACATGTTCTTAAAAGCTTTAGAAGAATGTGAAAAAAAGGAAACTGATAAAAAACTTAAAGCAATTTTTGCCAACCTTAAAAACATATATTCAATTTTTATAAATGCTTTTAGAGATTTTAGGGAGGAAAATTATATAATAAAAATTGAAAATCTTAGTAAAGCTTACGAAGATTTTGTAACATTATATGAGAGGTTAAAAAATGAAGAAGAATTTAATGAAATTTTTGAAAAAATAGGTGTTGATGAGTTTATAGAACAGTGGAGTGCTAAGAATTTTCCAAGATTTTTTGGAACATTTATTGCTGGCAAAAACCTATCTTCTAACGCATATAAGTATGGTATTCCACTCATTGGGGAAGGTTGGACTGACCAAATTAGAATACTAAAGTTAATAAAAATATACTCAGAAATTGAAAAAGAATGTGATAATTATAAAAAGAAAAATAAAAGAATACATAACAAATTAAAAGACTTGAAGGCAAAGTTGAGGAAGATTATTGATGGACTAAACTTATTAAACTTGTTAAATAATACGGACTTACTACATGAATTTATAAAATTATATGAGAATAAAGAATATAAAAAAATCCTAAAAGAAAGGATATATCCAAAAATCCTAAAAGAGTTTTTATCATTAATAAAAGGGAATTGTTTAGAACTCTCCGAAGAAATTTGTGAAATAGTTAATTGTAAGGGACTTATTTTAAATCCCACTAAGAGAATTTTTACTGATAATGTAGAATTTAGACAAACTCTTCCTATCAAAAATGTAAGAGTATTTGTCATAAATGCAGTTAGCAAAGATTGGTATAAGTTATCTGATGACGATATAATACTAAAACACTTTGTTTTGGACTTGTTAATAAATGCTAAATTACCAATGGAAAATATTGAAATCTTTTACAATACTATCCCTTATGATTTATATTATGAGAATAAATTAACTCTTAAATTTAGAAGACAACTCTCTAATAGAGAGATTGAATTTTTCACAAACCTTAAAGCAATTCTCGATGCAGGGATTATTGTAAGAGAGTTTTTAAATGATAATAAAGAGGGGATTAATTTATTCCTAATAAAAATTGACAATGGAAAAAGACAAACTAAAACATTAATACACAAGTATTGGTATAGCATGCTTGATATTATTAATTCAAAAAACGTGCTGCTACAATTCATTCAACAAGATAACTTTAATTTATATGCACAACAGTTTGAAGATGATAAAAATGGAGACGATTCAAATTTAAAAACAAATTTAGAATGGATGATACAAAAAGATTGTAAAGAGTGCATTGATTATTTAAAAGGGAACAAAAATAACGTATTTATTAACCATAAATCCTACTATAAACCTTATGGGCTGTATGTTGATGAGAAAGGGTATAATTATCACATAATTATAGGCAAGTTCAAGAATAAAAATACAATCATTGGAACGCCAGCACTATTTTTAAACTTATTTCAGAAAGCATCATCTAATGCTGGACTTATTTCACAATCATACAATTACATTCTATATTTATCACAAAGTTTAAAAAGCAAACTTTGGTTTGAAACACTCCCAGATAATGTTTTAGCAATAACCATAAATCCAAGAAATCTAAACCCAAAGAGTGATACAAAAAATGGTGAAGATGCAGAATACAATGTTATTTACGTAAAATTGACAAAATGGTTAAAAAATGGGGATGTTATAAAAGAAGAGGAAGTTTTTAATGCCTTTGATGTGGATAAAGTCATCAACTATTTAAGGGAAAAAATTACTGAATTTGATGGATTAGTATTTGTAAAAGATTTGTCTAAACCTCTACCTGATAGGATAAATACGATAAAAAGTCTTTATGAAATTGAAGAAGATTTAGAGAATAAATTATATCAAACGTTAAAAAATATGACTAACAAGACTATTATAGTATTCTTACCAAATGCTACCAAATTTTTACGTGATGGTATTGATGAAATAATTAAAAATAATGTAAAGACTACACTAATCTTATCATATAAAAATCACTTCTTACCTAATTTACAACAAACTTTGGAAGCACTCTTTAATAATAACAGTTCTGAACAATTACCATTTTACATGGTAGCTACTGGAAGCACTCCAAGTAATAAAGAAGTTTTATATTATCATACTCACTTTTTCTACATTCTTAATTTTGGAAAGGGAATGAAAACAAGAATATTCCAAAATGTTGTTAACACTTTATTAACACTCTCCGGTATAAATACGGAAATTCCCGAATACTCTTCAAAAATTGGTGCTGAGAGGCTTTTCGACCCTTATCATCCAGATGTCGGAAGGAGCAGATTTACAGTTAGAACTTTAACTAAAAATAAAACCTTCTATTAGTGGGGGGAATATGGTTAAAAATACAAAAGGAATCTTGCTTGGTTTAAGCTTTCAAGCCGGTTTTGAAGGAGGGTTGTTAGAATTATTGGGACATAAGAGAATCTCATTCAATAACACACTTACAAAATATTTTGGAGAACTGGAAATTTCGAATGGAGAGGTTATAAACCACCCTATTTACAATTATGCCAAAAAGTTGATTGGAAAAGATTGGGAAAACAAAACACACATTATTGATTATAAAGGATATGGTGAAGAATTCTTTGAAACATTAGTTGATTATGTTATAAAAAAACAAGAGTATTACACTAATAAATTTCAAAAGGAGGAGTATTTAAGGAATATTAATGATGAATTGTTATCAAAATGTTTTAGATTTTACAACTCTGGAGTTGGCTTAGCTAAATTATTACACTTACACTTTAAAAAAGAACTATCAATAAAAGATTTGAAAATACTAATTGAACCAATGATTGAAGACTATAAACAACCAGATTTTGTAATTTTAAACGATAATAATATAATAGGAGTTGGAGATTTAAAAACAATAACGAGAGACTTTTTGGGATTAAATGAGGAGGGAATGTTTAACTATGATTACAGTGGATTTATAAACACTGATGAGCATTCTTTAGACTTGATAATTCAAAAATTTGAAGACATTAAAAAACTTTCCTACTCTAATTTTGTAAAAATATGCAATATATTTACAAAATTATTCAAAATTTTAAATTATGCCAAAATCTTATATGAAAAAGAGTATGTTAACCCAGCACATCCTTTAAATGTGTATTGGATAGTTCCTGGTTTGATATTTTATTATGATTTCAAAAATCAGGATGACCTTGACAACTTCTATTATAGTTTGGAAGACATTATAAAATTAGCTCATGAGAAATTACTAAAAGATGAATATTTTGATGCTAGTGAAGAATTTAAAAGTTTTGCTGGTCGTGAGAGATTTTTAGAGTGGATTACAAGTGGAGACGCATATATTAAAGGTAATCATCTCATACATGGCAAAAAAGGAAATAAAAAGAAATTGTTTTTGGGTAGGAGAAGAGTGAATAATAATGATAGAAAAAAAGATGACAACATGGGATATTATTTGATAAAACATCCCTCCAAAACATCCCACTCTAATAAATATATTAAAACCTTAGTGTTTAAGAGAGAATTACATGAGAAGATTTTCTCAGAATTATTAAAAAATGAAAACTTACAAATTATAATCAATGCCTCTGGACAGGGAGCCGGGAAAAATACAACATTAGTTAATTTTGCAAGAGAATGTGACCCTATATTACTATTCACACCAAGAAAAAGAATTATTAATGATTTTGCTGGTAAATTTAAAGAGAGAGAAGTTGAAGTTATTTACGCTACAAAAATACAAGAACAAGAAAAAGAAAATGGAGCGTTTTACATTAACATTAAAGAATTAAAACGTGCAAAAGATAAGCTGAAAAAAGTTACTGAAGAGTTGTATAAGAAACTGAAAAAGGGAGGTTCTAACGTAAAAAAAGCAGTAGCTATAACCTCTCAAACATTACCTTATATTATAAAAGATGAAAGACTTTTAAGGGATATATTCAAAACATACAAATTAATTATAATTGACGAATTTTTTAACTCTACTGATGACTTTGTAATTTCATGTTGTGAGCTTATATTACAATTGAATGATTATTATGTAAGCACTACCAAGTTGGAAAAAAATAATGGATTAAACTTTAACAAACCAAAACTTGTATTTTTAGATGCAAGCATTACTGACTTGAAAAAGTTTTATGACATTTTAAAAGATTGGGAGGAAAAGATTAAAAATAATGAAAAAGCATTTTGCCACCCCACAACTTCATATATTGTTGAAAATGAGAGTAAAAAAGAAGTAAAAGTTTATTTTGAGAATGGTAAAACATACATTAATAATATTGTCCCCGAGTATTTAGACACAGTAGATTTTAATATAACCATTCCAAAGTTTGAAGTTTGTAATTATACTAAGGATAAGGTTGAATTAGAATTATATTGTGGAAAATTGTTCAACTTAAACCTTGCAATGTTTAAATTAGATTTTGAGCTCCCACTTAGAATCCACTTATTTGGACCAATTCTATTAACTGAAAAAAATATTGTCAAACAAATCAAACAGCTTATTAGGGAAATTAACAAAAAGTTTGACATGTTAAATAGATCGGGGAAAATACCAAAAGATTTTATTACTGCTTTAAAAGATGGAGAAGTTGTAATATTCTGTGATAACAAATCTTTTTGTGAGATATTAGAAGAAATGTTGAAAGAATTTTTAAAAGAGTGTGGAGTTAAAGTGCCTGACAATCATATAATGTTAATACACTCTAACATAAAAGTTGATGATTTGAAAGATTGGGATTGTAGGAATAAGGTTATTATTGGAACTTCTTCAATATCATTAGGAGTTAGTTTAGAAACACAAAAGTATTTAATAATCCTTCCAAACTCATTCAAAAGCTTTTATTACAAAAATAATAAAAATATTGAAAATATTAGGCAAGTTATTAAAAGATTAAGAGGAAAATTTAGTAAAAATACAAAATACTTTGATGTCGTAAGAGATGTATTCTTTTTTGACGTCATGCAAGTTAATGAAAATATGATTAAAGATGAAATGTTTAAAAGGAGTGTATTGTCAAGAATGTGGGAGTTTTATTATCAAATAAAAAATGTTATCCTAAATCATAAGTATAAAGTTACTCCACAAATAATATATTGTGAAGGTTACTTTCCAGATGTTAAACAAATTCAATTAAATAAAAAGACTGAGAAATCATTTTTAGATCATCATAATGATTACAAAGAACTTTACACTCTATTCTTAAAATTTGGCTATAAACCCATCTATAAATTACATGTTTATGCAGGAGATTTGGGAGCAGTTCCTTGTAATTGGATTATAACACTCCCCCCACTTTCCTTATTTAAAATTGACAGTAATAGTACTGCAAAAATAACATTTAATGTTAGCAATTGTCCTACTGAAATACTTGAAAAAGTTTTAAAGGAAGCTAAAAAGAAGTATATAAAGTATGAAGTAGAAGAAACAATAACTGAATATCCTATGACTGGCGGGATTGCCACTTTAGATGCTGGTTTAAAGTCTGAAGGTGTTAGTTTAAAAGACTTAAAACCTGAAGATTTCAAAAGAATAACAGGCAAAAAATTAACAGGGGCTCTCAGTGTAAAATTACTCAAGTGTAATGACAATTTCTATTTGTTTCTATTAAATAAAGAAGGAATTCTCAAAAAAGTTAAAAAAAGTGAATTAATAGAATTACTACACTCTAAAAAACATCCCCTACTGGAATTTGAATTTACTAATACTTTTTTCGATATTGTAAATGTAGTGATTCGTAGAGATGATGACGTAACTATTGAAAATACTTGGGGAATTTTAGTAATACATCCCCTTATTCACAACCCACGTTTGAAAGAATTACGGGAAGAAATCTTACTAAAAAAATACATTAAAAAGAGAGTAATCCCAATCCCTACATTAGAACGATTATTAGGTTAAAAACTCCCCAACAATAAAAAGAAATTCAAGGATAGCAGTATAAAAATAACACAACCTCGAATAAAAGACTGCAACAATAACACAATATAAAGAAAAATGACGTTAGCTATATATAAAATTACACTTTCTTTTTGGAAAATAATATAATTTTTCGTTTTTTAAAGTATTAGGAGACAACAAGGCTCTCACATGAAGTTACAAAAACATATACA
Organism: Methanocaldococcus sp.; assembly: GCA_027068365.1. Taxonomy (GTDB): domain Archaea; phylum AGJL01; class Methanococci; order Methanococcales; family Methanocaldococcaceae; genus Methanocaldococcus. Next base: position 13,540 of record JAMOTQ010000062.1, on the reverse strand, counting down.
ATTCCAAAATATGCTTCAAACTGTTTTATTAAGATAATTCCATCACTTTTATAGTGTGGAGTCATTAAATAGCCCTTATATCTCTCATTCCTATTGTAAAAATATACGGGAATATTTTTTGCAGTCAAAAGAGATATAGCACCAGAGTATAAGGTTACATTTCCAAAAAATTCTCTCATTTTCTTTAAAGAACTATTATAGTTTTACTCAATTTTACGCTCCAAGTATCATTACCTAACATAATTACGAATAATTTAGGACCAATTCGATTTATAGATAAATGTATAGAATATTGTTCCAGTTAAGTCATTAAAGTGCCTCTTACACGAATTACACCTGTATCTTTGGATATAAGATTTATATCCCTCTTTACCTTTTAAAATAACATCTCTCGAACCACAGTATGGGCAAATATATCCATTACCCCATCTAATCTTCCTTATAATCTCGATACACTCCTCATCCTTCGGTATGAACAACTTATATACTTCCACGCTCATAAGATTATTATATTGTAGTAGTTATTTATATAGGCAATTGTAAATGAGGGTGAGCGAAACTTTAAATAATTAGCAATAACTACCTTTTTTTAATAAAAATAATATTCTGATGATGAAGGTGATATCTTGGAATTTTCAGAGTGGTATTCAGAGATATTGGAAAAAGCGGGAATCTACGATGTTAGATATCCAATAAAGGGTTGTGGAGTTTATTTACCTTACGGATTTAAAATAAGAAGATATACATTTGAGATAATAAGAGATTTGTTAGATGAGAGTGGGCATGATGAGGCATTGTTCCCAATGTTAATTCCAGAAGATTTGCTGGCTAAGGAGGCAGAGCATATAAAAGGATTTGAGGATGAGGTTTATTGGGTAACTCATGGAGGAAAAACACCATTAGATGTTAAGTTAGCTCTAAGACCTACATCAGAAACGCCAATCTACTATATGATGAAATTATGGGTTAAGGTCCATACTGATTTACCAATAAAAATTTATCAGATAGTTAATACATTTAGATACGAAACAAAGCACACGAGACCTTTAATTAGATTGAGAGAAATAATGACATTTAAAGAGGCACACACAGCACATTCAACAAAGGAAGAGGCAGAAGAGCAAGTAAAAGAGGCAATATCCATTTATAAAAAATTCTTTGATACTTTGGGTATTCCTTACTTAATATCTAAAAGACCAGAGTGGGATAAATTCCCTGGGGCGGAATATACAATGGCTTTTGACACAATATTTCCAGATGGAAGGACTATGCAAATAGCAACAGTCCATAATTTGGGGCAAAACTTTTCAAAGACCTTTGAGATTGTGTTTGAAACACCAACAGGGGATAAGGATTACGCTTATCAAACATGTTATGGAATTTCAGATAGGGTTATTGCCTCAATTATTGCAATACATGGTGATGAAAAAGGATTAGTTTTGCCACCAATAGTTGCACCAATTCAAATAGTTATAGTTCCATTAATCTTTAAAGGGAAGGAAGAGATTGTTATGGAAAAAGCTAAGGAGCTATATGAGAAATTGAAAGGTAAATATAGAGTTCATATAGATGATAGGGATATAAGACCAGGTAAAAAGTTTTATGATTGGGAAATAAAAGGTGTTCCATTGAGAATTGAAATAGGACCAAAAGACATTGAAAATAAAAAAATAACATTATTTAGGAGAGATACTGGGGAGAAGTTCCAAGTTGATGAGTCCCAGTTAGAGGATGTCATAGAAAAAACTTTAAATAATATTATGGAAAACATTAAAAATAGGGCTTATGAAAAATTCAAAAACTTTATAACTATCCTTGAAGATGTAAATCCTGATGAAATTAAAAAAATATTGTCTGAAAAGAGGGGCGTGGTTTTAGTTCCATTTGATGAAGAGATATACAATGAAGAACTTGAAGAGAAAGTGGAAGCAACTATTTTGGGAGAGACAGAATATAATGGCAATAAATATATAGCAATAGCCAAGACATATTAAAAATTAATTTATTCAATGATTTAGCCATTTAATGCTAATTTTTTATTTTATTGCAAATCTTAATTTTTTATGGGAAGCTTTTTATTTGTGTGAGGATAATATTAAAAATTTGAAAATTTGTTTATTAAGGTGAAAAATATGGATACTATGAAAGGAACAACAACAGTTGGTTTAATCTGCGATGATGCAGTGATTTTAGCAACTGATAGGAGGGCATCAATGGGGAACTTAGTGGCTGATAAAGGGGCAAAAAAATTATATAAAATAGATGATTACATTGCCTTAACAATAGCTGGGAGCGTTGGGGATGCTCAGGCAATAATTAGATTATTAACTGCTGAGGCAAAATTATATAAAATGAGAACAGGAAAAAATATCTCCCCATTAGCATGTGCCACACTATTAAGTAATATATTACACTCAAACAGATACTTCCCTTTTTTAACCCAGTTAATTATAGGTGGATATGATTTGTTAGAAGGACCTAAGTTATTTTCATTAGACCCATTGGGAGGAATGAATGAGGAAAAAACCTTTACTGCAACAGGTTCTGGTTCTCCAATTGCCTATGGGGTCTTAGAGGCAGAGTATGACAAAGATATGCCAATTGAAGAGGGTTTAAAATTGGCTGTAAAGGCATTAAAATCAGCAATGGAGAGAGACACGTTTTCAGGAAATGGTATATCATTGGCTGTTATAACAAAAGAAGGAGTTAAAATATTGGAAGATGATGAAATTGATAAAATCTTAGCTGATGTTAAATCAAAAACTAAAAAGAAAACCAAAAGGAGAAAAAGGAAGAGTAAATAAATGTAAATTTTCAACTAAATAAAAAATTTTAAAAATTAAATTTAGTTTATTTATTTGTTCTACTATTTAAATCTATTTTAAAAATCATTTAATCCCAATATTTTAAAATAAAAAATTTTCAATTTAAAACATTAAAATTTTTAAAAATCAAGGAGGAGGATTATTTTGTCAGCAGAGGAAATTTTAGAAAATATAAAGAAAGAAATAATAAAAAAATCACCAAAAGAAGCAAAAATAGTTGATGTTCAGTTTGAAGGTCCAGAAGTGGTTGTATATGTAAAAAATCCAGAAATTTTTACAAATGAAATCATCAAAAACCTTGCTAAGGATTTAAGGAAGAGAATTTCCATAAGACCCGACCCATCTGTTTTAGTTGAGCCAGAAATAGCTAAAAAGAAAATTTTAGAAATAGTTCCAGAAGAGGCGGAAATAACAAACTTTGTTTTTGATGCAAACACTGGGGAAGTTATAATAGAATCAAAAAAACCTGGGTTAGTTATAGGTAAAGAAGGGAAAACATTAGAGATGATTAAAAAAGCAATAAGATGGGCACCTAAGCCAGTAAGAACTCCGCCAATACAATCAGAAACGATTAAAGCGATTAGAGCCACGCTTTATAGAGAAAGAAATGAAGTTAAAGAAATTTTGAGAAGGATTGGAAGGAGGATACATAGGGATATAATTGTTAGAGGGGACTATTGGATAAGGGTCTCTTTTTTAGGAGGAGCGAGAGAGGTTGGTAGGTCTTGCTTATATGTGCAAACACCAGATACGAGGGTGTTGATAGATTGTGGTATCAACGTGGCTTGTGAAGATAAGGCATTTCCTCACTTTGATGCCCCAGAATTTTCAATTGAGGACTTAGATGCAGTTATAGTTACTCATGCTCACTTAGACCACTGCGGTTTTGTTCCGGGCTTGTTTAGATATGGCTATGATGGACCAGTATATTGCACAAGACCAACAAGAGATTTAATGACTTTATTGCAAAAAGATTATTTAGAGATTGCTAAAAAAGAAGGTAAAGAGGTTCCTTACACATCAAAGGATATAAAAACGTGTGTTAAGCACACAATACCAATTGATTATGGAGTTACAACAGACATAAGTCCTACAATAAAATTAACTCTACACAATGCAGGGCATGTTTTGGGCTCAGCTATTGCTCACTTGCATATAGGAGAGGGGTTATATAACTTAGCTTATACAGGAGATATTAAATTTGAGACATCAAGATTGTTAGAGCCGGCTGTTTGCCAATTTCCAAGATTGGAAACATTAATAATTGAATCAACTTATGGAGCTTATGATGATGTTTTGCCAGAGAGGGAAGAGGCGGAGAGAGAGCTTTTGAGAGTAGTTAGTGAAACAACAGAAAAAGGAGGGAAGGTTTTAATTCCTGTCTTTGGTGTTGGTAGGGCACAGGAGTTGATGCTTGTTTTAGAGGAGGGCTACAATCAAGGCATATTTAATGCCCCTGTCTATTTAGATGGGATGATTTGGGAAGCTACTGCTATACACACTGCATATCCTGAGTATTTATCAAAAGAGATGAGGCAGAAGATATTCCATGAGGGCGATAACCCATTCTTGTCTGAGGTGTTTAGGAGAGTAGGAAGCACGAATGAGAGGAGGAAGGTTATCGATAGCGATGAGCCATGTATAATTTTGGCTACCTCAGGAATGCTTACAGGAGGACCGAGTGTTGAGTATTTAAAACACTTAGCACCTGACGAGAAAAACGCAATAATATTTGTTGGTTATCAGGCAGAGGGAACATTGGGGAGGAAAGTTCAGAGAGGTTGGAAAGAAATCCCAATCACAACAAGAAATGGAAAGACGAAGTCAATCCCTATTAATATGAAGGTCTATACAATTGAAGGATTTTCCGGGCATAGTGATAGGAAGCAGTTAATTAAATACATTAGGAGGTTAAAACCATCGCCAGAAAAGGTTATTATGGTTCATGGAGAGGAAAGTAAGTGTTTGGACTTTGCAGATACCGTTAGAAGGTTGTTTAAAAAGCAAACTTATGTGCCAATGAACTTGGATGCTATAAGGGTTAAATAAGAGAAGAAAGGTAAAGTTTAAATAGCATAATCTGCTATTATCTCAATCAATGTTTTTAATAATCCTCAATGTAAATTGAAAGAGCAGATATTTTTAGTTTAAAAACACAAATAATGGTTAAAAGGTGATAATTATGTCAAAAGGAACACCATCAATGGGTAGAAGAAATAAAGGTTCATATCACATAAGATGTAGAAGATGCGGAAGAAGGGCTTATCATGTAAGAAAAAAGAGATGTGCCGCTTGCGGATACCCAAACAAAAGAATGAGAAAATACTCATGGCAAAATAAGAAAGTTAATGGTAAAAGGATAAAATAAATTATATTATTCCCATTTTATTCTTTTTTACTTGATAAAGTTTTTACTTTTAAATGCAGATAGTTTTTTATAATTTAAAAACTAATAATTTTTTAACAATCTTATTTTGGTGATAAAATGAGTGACCTTGAAAATATTGACTATTACGATTACAAGGCATTATTAAAGAGGGCAAGAAGCCAAATTCCAGAGTATGTTTTCCAAAAGGATAGGTTTGAACTTCCGGAAATTGAGATTTTGATAGAGGGGAATAGGACAATAATAAGGAATTTTAGAGAGTTGGCTAAGGCAGTTAATAGGGATGAGGAATTCTTTGCCAAATATTTATTAAAGGAAACAGGTAGTGCTGGTAACTTAGAGGGAGGTAGGTTAATATTGCAGAGAAGAATCAACCCAGAGTTGTTAAAATCAAGAATTAATGACTTTTTAAGGGAGTATGTTATTTGTAGAGAGTGTGGTAAGCCAGATACTAAGATTATTAAAGAGGGAAGAGTCCATCTCTTAAAATGTATGGCTTGTGGTGCTATAAGACCAGTGAAGATGATTTAAACTATTGAACACTCTCAACTTATTATTAAAAATAATTTAAGGGAAATTATGGAAGAAAAAGCCATTGGGGTCTTTAAAAAATATCTTTCCTTAAATGTCCCAAAAAAGATTTTAATAACTTATTTTTTATGTTGGACTGGATTTTTATTTTCATTTTCTGTTGGAAAGTTTCTTTTATACTTATCCTCTATTTTTAAATCCAAATTTATGGAACAACCTGCTAAGTTAGCCCAAGAAGTTGGAACTGTAAAATTTCATGCAGTTTCTTCAGCAGTATCAAAAACCGTTGGAGCAAAAAATAGCTACATAACTTATGCCTTTTCGTATGTAATTTCTAATTTTATGGGATGTCTAATCATAATGTCAGCTCTTGGACTACTTTCCTACTTATATAAAAAAGATTTGGAAAAAGCTAAAACATTGGAAGAAAAAGAGGAGATATTTAAACAATATCAAAAGTATTTGCTTATATTATTTATCTTCACTGTTGTAAATCCACTGACTGGATTAATTGGGACAGACCTCAATTATTCTGACTTAATTGCTGTCTTACCTCATGGATTTTTTGAGTTTTTTGGATTTGCTACTGCGGTTGTTGCCGGATTGGAAATAGCCAATAAAATACTCCCAATAATTAAAAAAGATATGACTTATAAAAAAATAGCAACCCTCATATTATGCTCATTTATATTTATCTTTATAGCTGGAATGTTGGAGCCACTTGACTGGCTTATTTATGACTATGCAAAAGCTTATGGAATTTCCCTATTATCTGCATTTATAAATGCCTATAAAAACCTATTTTTGTATCTGATTTCTATGCTTTAAACTTATTTTTATTTTGAGGTGAGATGATTAAAGTATTGGCAATAGATATATCTGGAAGGCATCAAGAAAATGATATATTTTTTAGAGTGTATGCTGGGGTTTTGGTGGAGATTAAAGCAGATAGAATTGTGCATGTGGAAAAAATAGACGTTATGGTCAAGGAAGGAAAAAGCCAGAAATTGAGGGATATTATTAAAGAGGTTAAGGAATTTATTGAAAAATTTGGTAAAGAGTTTGATTATATTTTATGTGAGAGGGGAGAGTTTTTTAATACATCCAAAGATGTTATTTCATCAATTTTAAGGAAGGAGGTTATATTTCCAAAGACAAGAGGAGAGTTAGAGGCAATAAATATAGCCCATCATGTTTCTTACTCTGTTAGGAAACTTCTTATAAAAGAGAGAGGTATAAATATTAATTATCTATAAAATAGAAAATAATTTCTAATAAAAAGTTCTGGTGATTTTAATGTATGAAATAGTTAGATATGAAGGTGGGGTCTATAAAAACAACATCTTTAAAGAATGGATTGAAGACATTGGTGGATTTATCATCCAAGAGCATGTTATGCAGTTAGATGTTTATATGACATTAGCAATCCCTCAAAATGAGCTTGAAAACATTAAAGAGGAAGCAAAAAAATACAAAGGTAAGATTATAGAGACACCATTAGCAGGGACAGAGATAGCTGTCGTAGCTCCAAGTTTGTCAAGGCATCACTTACCACATACAGCTTGCGATATCTCAGAGTATTTGAGGAGATTTGGGGCTAAACCAAACATGATTGGATTAGCAAGAGGAGTGGGTAGGGATATAGCCCAATTAAGAGAGAAAGAAAAGAGACTAATAGAGGAGCATGATTTAGCTGTTTATGTGATGGGCAACTTTGAAGATTGCATTAAAAATAAAACCCATCTATTTGATGTAGATATCCCAGTTGTTGTTACCGGAGGACCTGAAAAAATAGATATCCCCTATCCTTATGTTGGAAATCTTGGAAGGAGGAGCCATAGGTTAAGACATGGAGAGGAGATTAGGGCTTTAAGAAGGATGGTTGAGGTGATAACTGAACTCATAAATGAGAAGAGGAGAGAGTTATCTTATGACCCCCCAATTGTTCCGCCAGTAGTTGTTAAGGATGAGATTGAGAAGCAAGTTGATGAAGTTTATTCTATTCTATCTCCAATGCCTATTGTCACTCAATTAGATGGGTTAAGGGTTAAGTTGGATTACGATAAATATGCTGATAAAATTAGAGAGGTTAAGGTTAAAAACTACATGTTAAAGGATATAGCAGATATTAAAAGAAGTGAGATGAAAAACTACATATTAATAAAAATAAAACCAAAATCAGAGGTTGAGTTTGAAATGCATAAGGATAAATTTTAAATTTTTATCTTTTATTTAAAGGCAAATTATACTTTATTTCCAAAATTTCTTTCTAAAAATATTTTGAAAAAACTATAAAGAGGGAAAGAATGGACAACTTTAATTTTAAATGCTACGACATAGATGAAAAAGAAATCCCTATTCCCCCCGGCTTGCCACAGTCAATAATTGCCAGATTAGTGGAGATTTGTAATGTAAAATTTGATGTTAGGGAGGATGAAATATATAATGTTAAATATCCAGTATTGATTGGGAAGGAGGAAGATTTAAAGGAAGCTAAAAAATATTTAGAGCTAATTACAGAAGCAAAATTAGCTTTAAGAGATATTGCAAGATTGGCAAGGAAATTTAAAGTTAAGGCAAAGATTTATACGGATGATGAGGATTTAAAATATATATTGGATGTTTTAAGCAATGATATTGCCAACAGGGATTATATAGAGGTTGTTGATGAAATGCCAGAAGGAGAAAAAGAGGTTATTGAAATTGGAGACAAAAAAATATATGTTGGAATATAAATAAAAATAATAAATAATATAAAATTTAAATTACCTTAGCTAATAAAGATACAATATTCATAACATCTATCTCTTTTTTTAGTTTATTCTCTTCTTTAAACTTTTTTAAGCTATCTCTTATGTGATATTCACAAAATGGACAAACTGTAATTACTGCATCCACATTTGTATTATAAATCATTTTTGCCCTTCTTTTACCAATTAAATAAGCAATATCTGGCTTTCCGCTCCTTACGCCTCCCCCCGCTCCGCAACATCTTACCTCAATATCAATAAATTCAAGTTCGGGGATAGATTTTAAAATTTCCCTTGGTTGTTTATATATTTTTTGCCCCCTTCTTAAATGACATGGGTCGTGGTAAGTAACTCTCATTTTTAATGGTTTGTATTTCAAAAGCCCCACTTCTGTTAAAACCTCTGTTATATCTTTAACCTCAAACTCTCTCTCTTTGTAATCGTTTTTTAATGTGCTTCCACATCCAGCACATATTGTTACAACACAATCAACATCCAACTTGTTAAATATTTCCAAGTTTTTCCTCTTTAATTTCTCAGCAACATCCCTCTGCCCAGTTCTAAAAAATGGAGAGCCACAACAGACCTGATTTTTTGGTATAACAACAGATACACCATGAGCATTTAAAACCTTTATTGCATCCTTCCCAACATCTTGCAATCTAAAATCAACTAAACATCCAGTAAAAAAGGCAACTCTTAACTTTTCATTCTCAGCAGGATAAAAATCATCAACTTGCTTTAATAAAGGTAATTCCTCTTCAACAACACTTCTGTTGTATTTTAAAACATTCTCCCTAACTTTTAAATGGTTGTTTATATAATAACCTCTACTAAATGATAAAGCCCTTAATGTTTCTATTGCCTTATGAACGATGTCAATCTCTTTTGGACAGACCTCAACACACTTGGCACAAGTTGTGCAATTGTAAATATTTTCAAAATAGGCAGTTACCTCCCTATTATCTTCATCCCTCTTATCAAAGGCAAACCTTGCCAACTGCCTCATAAAAGTTGGACCGGGATATTCGCTAACTTCCCTCGCTGGACATACAGAGAGGCAAGATAAACAGTCGATACAGCCCCTAAGTTCTTTGTTCTCTTCAACATATTTAGGGGGAATGATTTCGAGACCTTTTGGATAGTTTTTTCTTATGAGATAGTTTTTTATTCCCAATAGTTTTTTGTAGTATGGTTCTCTATCAACTATCAAATCTCTAATTACTTTAAATCCTCTCAATGGTTCTATAATCATATCATCTTCTACCTTAGTTTCACATGCCAATCTTGGCTCTCCATTTATTGTTACAGCACAACTTCCACACTGTCCATTCCTACATGAAGCTCTAAATAAAATGTTAGCCCCATAATTTTTGTTTATGTATTCCAATGCCTCCAAAACCGTTATGTTCTCTGGAACTTCATAGCTTTCAAGATACTCTTTTTTTCCATCAAACCTCTTAACGGTTATCTTTACCATTATCCCATCCTCAACAGAGCTATTGCAGTTATATATAGAGCTAAAAACAGAACTCCGTGCCATCTATCAATTTTTCTGAATTTTGCAAATAAATAAAGGAGGAAGCTCATAATAGCCAATATAGTCATTTGTATATTTTCTGGTGGAAGGTGCATAAATAAGCTCCCAATAGCCAAAGCTCCTCCTATATCTGCTATATTACTCCCAATAACATTTCCTAAAACCATCCCTCCCAATTTTCTTTTTGCCGCCGCCAAAGAAACCATTAACTCTGGTAGGGATGTCCCAAAGGCAACTAATGTGAATCCAATAATTTTGTCTGGGATATTTAGGGCTAAGGCAATTTTTTTTGCTCCATCAACAAATAACTCAGCCCCAACTAAAACCCCAACCAAGCCAATAATCAACAAAACTAAGGAAAAGACCAGTGAAGGATTATCTTTTTTTTCTTCTTCACCAACTTCAACATTCCCATTTTTTATAGTCCATCTTAAATACATTATAAATATAATTAATAACACTATTCCATCAATTTGCGAAAATCCATCAATTCCTATAATTGCAGTGAAGATAACAAACAAAAGATAAAATAATACATCCTTCATTAACTTTTTATCAACTATTATTGGGCTTATAATTGCACTAACTCCAAGAACCAAGCCAATATTACAGATACATGAGCCAATAGCATTCCCTATTGATATGCCCGGAGCGTGCATGTAAGCGGCGTAGGCAGATGTTAATATCTCAGGTAAAGAAGTTCCAATAGCCATAACAGTAGCTCCAATAACAAAGTTTGATACATTAAATTGCTTAGCTATTCTTTCCCCTCCTAAGACAAACCAATCACTTCCAAAGTATAACAATATAAGTCCCAATAGGAAATAAGCCACTCCCAAAATCAGCATCATATCTCTCCCAATTTTTTATATTGCTTTTGTTTTTTAGGTTTTTGTTTAATTCTTTGTCTCTTCCATTCTTTTTAATAAATAAACCCTATCCCCCTCTCTAACCAAATGGTTTAACTTAACTCCAACTCTATCCCCTTTTTTAGCAATTTCAACATCTTTATGGTTTATTTGCATTGATTTAACTTTATCTTCAACACAGCCAGTAGTTTTTCCAATTATTAATATTGTGTCTCCAATTTTTAAATCATGCCATAATTCAATCTCTGCCACACTAACCTTTTTGTAAAAATTGACAACCCTCCCAATTTCAATCTTTCTATACTTTGATGCATTTCCTTCAATCTCATATTGGAAATCATGATTCTTATTTATATCTCTAAAATAAAATCCAGTATCATAACCTCTATTATAAACCTTTTCAAGCTCTTTTTTGAAATATGGAAGTTTTTCATAATAAGTTCCATCTAAAACGCTATCTATTGCCTCTCTATAAACCTTTGTAGTTCTCATAACATAATCGGCATTTTTAGCCCTACCCTCTATCTTAAATGAATCAAAAACCTCCATCAACTCTGGGATGTGTTCAATCATACATAAATCTTTTGGAGATAATAAATATTTCCCCTCACAAATTAATTCATAAGTGCCATCGTGATGCTCATTAATTAACTTCCATCTTCTCCTACATGGTTGCAGGCAATCCCCACAGTTTGCATGTCTTCCAAATAAATAGGAGCTTAAAAAACATCTTCCACTTATAGCCACACACAAAGCACCATGAACAAAGCCCTCTAACTCTAAATCTACTTTATCCTTTTTTAAATTTTCTCTAATCTCTTTTATCTGATTTAAAGTTAGCTCTCTTGATAATATAACCCTCTTTGCAAATTTTGAGTAAAATTTAGCTGTTAAGGAGTTTGTTATGTTGCATTGAACGCTTGCATGAACCTTCAGTCCTAACTCATTGGCTAACTGCATAGTTCCCAAGTCACTAACTATAACTGCATCAACCTCAGCAGAATTTGCAAAGTCCAAGATTTCCTCAACTTTCTTTAAATCACTCTCATAGATAACTGTGTTTGTGCAGAGATATACCTTTTTATTATTGTTGTGAGCATATTTAATGCCTTCAATTAACTCTTCCCTTGTAAAGTTTTTTGCATTTGCTCTCATGTTTAACTCTTTCAATCCGCAATAAACAGCATCAGCACCATAATCAATAGCTGTTTTTAAACATGTTAAATCATTAGCTGGAGCTAATAACTCAACCATAACCATCACTTAGAAATTTTATAAATATTTAAATTTTTAAATTATAATTAGAGGTATCAAAATAGTAACAAATCAATATAACTTCATCATATAAAAAAGTATTATCCTATTGAAACAACTACTGGAATACCACTCCAATTATTCACCACTATGAAACATTTAGAACAAATGATGTAAAAAATAGAAAAGCTATTTAACTAAAAATTCCACGACTTCTTTAATTTCAGGGATTTCAACTTTTAATTCCTCTCCTTTTAGTCCATATCTCATAATCTCCTTATTGTTTGGAATAACTGCAATAACTTTATCCTTATTAATATTTTCAAGTATTAAATCTTTTGTCTCATCATCTACTTTATTAATTATAAAATAAACCTTCTTACCTAATTTCTCTCCAATCTCTTCAATCTTCTTAGATAATCTTATAGATTCATAGGTTGGGTCTATAACTGCTATGATAACATCACATCCTCCCTCAACACCCCTACCAAAATGCTCTATCCCTGCCTCAGTATCAACAATAACAATCTCTTTATCCTTTAATTTTAGAGATTTTAAAAACTCTCTCAGCAAAGCACCCATTGGACATGCACAACCTTCCCCAAAATCATGGATTTTTCCAATTGCCAAAAGTTTAATATTGCCTTTCTCTACCAGATAATCTTTTGGTAAAGAATCTATATATATTTCTCCTTCAAATAACTCAACATCTTTACCATCCATTTTTTCTCTCAACTTCTTCATGAACTCTTTTCTTCCTCCAAGATATTCTATAAAGTCCTTTGGCATATCCATGCCTAATAACTTATGCAAACTTAAATTTGACTCATCTCCATCAATAACTAAAACTCTATAACCCTTTTTAGCAAATTCCTTAGCCATTAAAGTTGTTATTGAGCTTTTTCCACAACCTCCCTTTCCACAGATAGAGATTTTCATACGTCTCCCTCAATTTTATTTAAACTTTATTAAAAACCTAATTATCCTATTTAGTATAAATTTTTTTCTAAAAGTGAAAAGAGATACTCGAATCTGAATTTATAACAACAGATTAATTTTTTATCTCAAATTTTACTTATATTTGTATTTTTATACATAAAAATTTTGATAGAATGTTTAAATTCTATATTCTATCTGTATAAACACAAAGCTTAAAACAGATATATCTGACAGTGCTATAACAATCTATAAAATTAACATCTAAGACAACAGAGAAGATTTTTGACATATTATTTAATCTCTACTTGTGGCTTTCAACCTATTTTCCTTTAATAGCAAATCAAGAGCATCAATTATATCCTTAACAACTATATCAGAGCTTAATAATGTCTTTGTCCAAGCTCCTTCATCACCAATAACACAAATTCCCAAATCAGCATTTTTTA
>JAMOTQ010000061.1 GCA_027068365.1 Methanocaldococcus sp. | reverse complement strand
AAAATGGTGCTGGTGGAAAGCCATTAAGTTATGAGGAACTTCCAAATGTTGCAAGAAGATTTATAAGAAGTGTAAGGAAAGTTGAAAAAGAAACTGGTTTTGGAAGATTAGCATTTGCATACTATGGTGAAACAAAAGATAAAACTCCAAGATATAGATTTAGCTGGTTATTGCCAACAATTGCACTATTTGATTTAGACATAGCTAAAAAAGCAGAGCAAACCTTAGGTATATTAAAAGTTTCCGAATAAATAAAATTTTGAGGTGAGATGATGATTTACGGAATTTTATTAAATATTCCAGAAAAACATGCTACAAAGTATGAGGATTTAATTAGAAGAATAATTGGAGAGGGTATAGCAAGAGGGGACATATTGTCATTTACAGAGGCAAGATATAAGGGAGATATTGCATTTGTTATGCTTGCAAGGTCAAGGAGAGCGGCTGAAAAGGTTTATCAGCAACTTAAAGAGCATCCAATTTATGTGAAAGTTATAGAGATTGAAGGAAAAGGTGATTAAAATATATTTTGATAATTTTAACATAATATATATTAATCTTTTTTAGGAGAGAGATATTCTAAAATAAACCATAATACTTTTATATGATTAAAGTAATATTTACTTATTGTGTAAAATTTAATAAAATTGGGTTATTTAATACTACCTAACTAATAAAATTTCTCAAATATTTAAGATACGATATATTAATAAAATACTAATTAAAAATTAAAGAAAAAATTAGATTACGGTGGGGATAATGGAGCCATTTAACTTTGATGAAATATTTAATAATGCAATATGTAACCTTCAACATTTCTTTAAAAAAGCTACAAAATATGAACAAATAAAAAATCATGAAAATATATTAAAAGAAGATTTATTAAAGGCCATAGATATTTTTGTAGAAAATCTTAGAACTAACCCCTGCCTCTGCCCAAATGAAAATGACCATGATAACTGTAATATACAATTATGTGAGGAGGTAAAAACTCGAATGAAAAATTGGATTGAAAAGATATTTGAGTGCTGTGATGATGAGAAAAAATTAGAGGAATTATTTAAGATTATAGCAAAGGATGCCATGAAATTTGTTGAGTTAGAGTTTAAACCAATATATATAATATGTGGATTAGCAGAAGTAAAAGAGGTGGCAAAAGATACATTGAAAAGCCATCTACCTCTTGAAGAATATTTAAAGATTGTTGAAGAGTTTGATGATTTAATTGAAAGAATGGTTATTGTTGCTACTGCTGTTTATATGGAGTTTGAGGACAGAGTATTTGAGAGAGTGGGAGTAAATAAAAACTTAAAATATAACATTATTAAATTAGGACTAAAAAAGATGGGAATATCCTAAAACTATTTTAAATATATTCAAATAGGATAATAAATAATTTTTTAAATTATAAATGTTTATATATTTTGTTTTACATAAATCTCTACTGCCCATACCTAACTACAACAATACGACAAGACATTTCTCTATTTTAAAGGTGAGTTTATGGAAAAGATATTTCCAAATATCTTAGAAGCTATAAAAAATGAAGATATAATAAAAAAAAGTAAAAGAATTCCTATGCCATACTTTGGATTATTTGCATTAGTAGTGTTTGATAAAGTTAAAGAACTCAGTTCAGAGACCTCTTTATATGAGATTGGAGAGGACTTTGGTAAATTTCTATCCCCAAAAAATATTGAAGAATTGAAAAAAGTATTTAAATTGATGGACTTTGGTGATTTAGAGATTGATGAAAAAGAACAACCACCACACAAAATAAAACTATCAAATCCCCCCTATAAGTGGATAGCCAAAGACGAACCAATACACGACTTTATAGCAGGAATATTGGCTGGTTGTTTAGAGGAAATTTTCAAAAAGAAATTTATAGTTAAAGAAGTAGAATGCGTATGTCAAGGAAAAGATAAATGTGTATTTGAAGTTGTTGAGACAAATTAACTTAAACAAATAAATCAACTAACTGCATATTTTTAACTAAACCCTTATCAGTTATTTTTAATTCTGGAATAACTGGGAGGGAAAAGAAACTCATACTTAAAAATGGATTCTCAAAAGAACTCCAACCTTCTATTTTTTTATACAAAGCATTAATTTTTTCAAATATATATTTTCCATCATCTCCCATTATCCCCCCAACTGGTAAAGGAAGGTATTCAACAACTTCGCCATCCTTAACAGCTATAAATCCCCCACCAACATCTTTTAATTTATTTACAGCCAAAGCTAAGTCCTTTTCATTGTTTCCAATGGCTATAACATTGTGGGAATCGTGAGCATAGGAAGAAGCTAAAACCCCCTCTTCTAAGAAGTTGTATATCAAACCTTTTCCAACATTTCCAGTATTTTTATGCCTCTCTATAACAAAGATTTTATTTATTACATTCTCGTTCAATAATATTTTTACCTCCTCAGTACTAAATACTAATTCCTCCGTTATTAGGGAATCTTTTAATGGTTTTATTACCCTAACAAACCCATCCTTTTCTTTATAATCAATCCCTTTAATTAAAAAATCACTCTCACTTTTGTATGAGTATCTTAAAGTGTTCATGAGATTTTCAGGAATATCTCGTTTTTTATTTTTATTCAGCTCTTTTAAAACATCATCTAAGAATCTACCTTTTATAACAATATCATAAACTTTAAAATTGTCTAAATCTTCAAAGATTACAAAACTTGCCTCATTTCCTGCTTTAATTCCTATATCAAACCCAAAATAGTTGGCAGGATTTGTTGTAACCATTTGTATTGCTTCAATTGGAGAGACATAATTAAGGGCTTTTCTTAAAATATTTATCATATATCCATCTAAATCTCTAATACAGACATCATCACTAACCAACATTATATTCCTAAAATCTTTTATCTTTTTAGTTATGTTGAGCAAATAAATATTTTTTGAGGCAGTTCCTTCTCTAATCATTAATTTTAATCCCAATCTAAGTTTTTCTAATGCTTCGTCTTCATCAACACACTCATGGTCGCTCATTATTCCATGATATATGTATTTGTTTAACTCCCAACCTCTTAACTTTGGACAATGCCCATCTATCAATTTATTGTATTTTTTAGCCACCTCTATCTTTTTTAACATCTCTTTGTCTTCATTTATCACAGCAGGATAGTTCATAACCTCTCCTAAGCCCAAAACATTATCCAATAAAATTAACTCCTCTATATCCTTGGCTGTTATCTCCGCCCCACTCGTTTCTAAGTTAGTAGCTGGAACACAGGATGGAAGCATAACATAAACATCCAAAATTTTAGCATCATTTAACATGAACAAAATTCCTTCTTTTCCAGAGATATTGGCTATTTCATGCGGGTCTATAACTACTTTTGTAACTCCACTCTTTAATGCAAATTTTTCAAATTCTGAGGGGATGAGATGAGATGACTCTATATGTATATGCCCATCTATGAAGGTTGGGGATAGATATTTACCTTTTAAGTCAATAACTTTAATTTCCTTTTTTATTTTTTCAATAATTTTATCAATTTCATTATTTAAATCCACAAAGGATATTTTATCTTTTTCAAATGCAACATTCCCCTTAACAATTTCTCCACTATAAACATCAACAATCTTTGCATTTTTGAAGACAATCATAAAACTCTCCCTTTAACCTTATTTATATCAAATTTAGCTGTTTCAGCAATAGCCATAACTGCCAAGACACCAGCTTGTAGAGGGTCTCCAACAACTAAATCAGCTATTTTTGGAACAGAGCCAAACATCTTTAAGCTTATTACTGGAATGCCCGTCTTTTCCTTCAATTCTTTAACTGCCTCAGTTATCTTCCCTCCCATTAAAGAGCCAGCCAAAACTAAAATTCCAACTCTTGGCAAGGTTGAAACTGCCTTAACTGCCTCATATAAATTTTCTTCACCAACTATCGGAAGAGTATCGACGCTAATCCTCTCCCCCCTTATGTTATGCCTATCTGCCTCACTTATTGCTCCCTTTGCGACCTCAGCAACCTGAGCCCCTCCACCAATGATAATAACTCTCTTCCCATAAATCTTTTTTAATGAGCTGTGGATTTCAAAGCTCTTTACATATTCACAGCTCTCCATTCTTCTCTTTAATTCTTTAATATCTTTAATTCCCTCAACTTCCATATAAATAAAGCCAATTTTACCATCATCTTTAATAAATTGTTGAGTATAAGTTATATTCCCCCCTAACTCAGAAAGAATTCCTGTAAGTTTGTGTAAAACTCCAACCTTGTTTTCTGCCTCTATACTTATCCCGATTTCCATACTCTCCCTAAAAATTTTTAATCAATTTTTAAAAATTTTAAATTAAATTAAGGTTAAAAAGATAAAAGAAAGCATCCAAATTTTTTTATTTGTTATTGCCTTATTATTTTAGAAATCAACATCTCCAAAGTCATCAAAAGCATCACTCACTGCCTCACCAAAATCCTCAACACCCTCAACTATATCCTCACCCACATCTTCAACCCCTTCTACTATCTCTTCACCATCTACCAAATCCTCAACCGCATCAGCTATTAACTCCCCAGCCACAACTCCACCAGCAACAGCCGCCGCAGTTCCCAACAAATTACTTCCTCCTCTATCCACTACAACCGTTCTACCACTACCACCAGCAGTAGTTGGTCTATAAACAACCTCTCTTCTCCTACCAAATAATAAATATCCCAACAATAACCCAAATCCAACCAAGCCAAAAAGCAAAATCATAACAGCTAATATTGACATTATATCCCTCATACTTTTTATTTATTTGATTAAACTTTATATTTTGTCAATTTTACTATTTAAAAGTTTTTTTATTTAATCTCCTTCTAACCGCCTCAGCATGTCCAAACAACCCCTCAGCTTCAGCTAATGTGATAACAATGTCAGCAATATTTTTTAAACCCTCCTTATCCAATTTTTGATATGTTATCTTCTTTAAAAATGTTTCTACATTCAAACCAGAGCTCATTCTTGCAAACTGTGAGGTTGGCAAAACATGGTTTGTTCCTGATGCGTAATCCCCAACAGGAACTGGGCTATACTCTCCCAAAAATACACTTCCAGCATGTTCAATTTTATTTAAAACTTCCTCTGGGTTTTTAGTTAATATTTCCAAATGTTCTGGGGCATATTTGTTTGAGAACTCAATACATTCATCTAAGTCACCAATCAATATGGCAGAGTTTTTTAAGGCTTTTAAAATAATCTCCTTTCTTTCAGCTTTTTCTATCTCTTCAAATATTTTATTTTTAATTTCCTCTGCCTTCTTTTCAGATGTTGTTGTTATTATACAAGAGGCGTTAGGGTCGTGTTCAGCTTGGGCAATAAAGTCCAATGCAACAAATTCTGCATTAGCTGTTTCATCAGCAATAATTAAGACCTCTGAGGGACCTGCTAAGAAATCTATGGCTACTTCACCATAAACCATTTTTTTGGCTGTTGTTACATATATATTCCCAGGTCCAACGATAATATCAACTTTTGGGATTGTTTCCGTTCCATAAGCTAATGCTCCAATTGCCTGGACTCCCCCAACCTTGTAAATGCCTGAGACGCTAACAATATCTCCTGCTATCAATGTAGCTGGATTTCCCTTCCCTTCTTTTGTTGGTGGGGAAGTTATATATATCTCTTTACATCCAGCAACCTTTGCAGGGATTGTTGTCATTAAAACAGTTGAGGGATAAAATGCTCTCCCACCAGGAACATAGCATCCAACCTTTTCTATTGCCCTAACAATTTGCCCCAATACTATACCATTATTTTTAACCTCTAAGTCCTTAATTTGCTCCATCTGCTTTTTGTGAAAATAATAAATGTTTTCTTTGGCTTTTTCAATTGCCTCAATAATTTTATAATCAACTGAGTTATATGCCTCCTCTATCTCTTCTTTTGTAACTTTAAAACTATCTAACTCAACACCATCAAACTTTTTTGTATAATATTTTAATGCCTCATCTCCTCTCTCTCTAACATCTTTTAAAATCTCCATTACTGTTGGCAATATTTCCTCAAAGTTTGCCTTATTCCTGTTAATTATTTTTTCTTCCTCTTCTTTTGTTAATTCCTTAATTTTTTTGATTATCATTAACATCACCAGAAATTTTAACTGAGAAAGTTTATATATAACCAATGCTTATATTATTTACTACCAAGAAAAATTAAGGTGAGATAATGATACTATTTGAGTGGGGGACTTACAACGCGTTATCAACATTAAAACAGGCGGCATTATTGGGGACAAGAATTACAGAGATTCCACCAGCGGTGTTATCAAGAAGATTGCCCTCTGGTTATTATGAAAGTTATAAAAAGTTAGGTGGGGAGTATTTTACATCAATCTTAGCTCACGGTCCATATTACAGCTTAACATCAGAGAAAGGTTTAAAAGCTCATCTTTCAGCCATAGAAAAAGCCACACTATGTGGAGCAGAAATTTATAATTATCATTTAGGTAGAAGAGTGGGGGATGATTTAAATGTTCATCTGGATGTATTAAAAAAATTCAATGAGGTTAATAGTGAAATGATATATTCACCAGAACCCGCAACAAATATTGGAGAGTTTGGGACATTGGATGAGCTTGAAGAACTTGTTAAAGCGGCAAAAGAAGAGGGTATAAAAATTATTCCATCGTTACAATTGGAAAATATATTTTTAAATGAGTTAGGGGTTTATGAAAAGGATGATTTGGATGAAGCGTCTGAAAAGGCAGATGTTGATTGGTGGCTAAATATCTTCAAAAGAATGGATAAAATATCAGATTATATAATGCATTTCAGATTTTCACAGGTTATTGGGCTAAAATATGGGAAAAGATTTTATAAAAAGAGAGTTCCATTGGGTAAGGGTTATCCACCAGTTGAACCATTAACCGAAGCTTTATCCCTGTATTTAGTGGATAACGCTACAAGAGGGGGCTTTAAAAAGGTTTTATTTGTCTATACTGGATTGCCAGAGGTTAAGTATAGGGATTTAATTGATTTGTATGCGATGATTATGAAGAAATCCATCGATAAGTTAATGAGCAAAGAGAGTCAGGTTGAATATGGTGATTTCTATAAAGTTATGAGCTCAGAAGAGAAAGAATAAGGAAAGAATAAGTTTTTCTATTTTTTTAGTTTTAATTTTTGTATTTTATAATTTAATTTTTATGTTCTTATTTTTAGATAAAACAAAAAAAGGTAGATAAATATGATATGTTTGCCAGTGGTTGAGGATAGCGTAGAAAAAGCAATAAAAACAGCTGAAAAGTATTTAGAAATAGCAGATATTGTTGAATTTAGAGTAGATATGTTAAAAGAAGTTAGTGAGGGAGATATAGAGGAATTTACAAAATATCCATGTATAATAACTGTTAGAGCAGATTGGGAAGGGGGTTTTTGGAAGGGAAATAATGAAGAGAGATTAAACTTAATAAAAAAGGCAATTGAATGTAATGCCAAATTTGTTGATATTGAGTTGAGGGAGGAGAAAAATAAAGAAATGGTAAAATTTAGAGATGAAGTTGGCTCAAAAACAAAAATTATAATTTCATATCATGATTTTGAAAAGACCCCTTCCAAAGAAGAGTTGGTAAATATTGTTGAGAAAGCTCTAAGCATTGGGGATATAGCAAAATTTGCTACAATGGCAAATAATAAAGATGATGTCCTCAATATCTTAGAAGTGATAAATAACTACCCTGGAAAGATTATTGGCATTGGAATGGGCGAGGAGGGAAAACTAACGAGAATCTTAGGGGTTTATTTTGGCTCAATATTGACATTTGCCTCTTACAAAGGGAAAGGTTCAGCTCCTGGGCAGATTGATATTGACACTCTAAAAGAGATTTGGAGATTAATGGGTTTAAAGTAAATTTAAATTTCTTAGCATAGTTTCAGCTAATTGCTTATGCTCTCTACCACCAACCTTTTTAATTATTGAGAAGTATTTTTTAATATCGTTTGTCATCTCTTTTTTGTCATTTTCGTCAATTTTTATGTTTTTGTTGGCTAATCTTGAATAAATAACTGCCATCTCTACTAATAACCCATCTGCCCTATTGTATGGCTTTGGGATGTTGTTTAAATATACCCTATTTATTTCTTCTCCTTCTATAATCATCAATCTGCTTTTTCCAAATTTATTTTTCCTATAAACAAATTCCCTTTTAACAACTTTGTAAAATATGGCATAATAAGAGCTTTTTAAATAAGGGATGTTGTTATAATAGAGGTAATCATCCTCATCGTCTAAAACTGCCTTTGCTATCTCAATTGGTGGAACTACATTAACTGAAAAATAGTCCTCAGTTAAAAGATTATCATAAGTGTGAGAACCAAAAAAAAGATGCATGATAACTTTTTTATCCTTAAAATAAACACCAATTGGAGCTTTGTTGTCTCTGCTGTTTTTCCTTGTTGCTACAACCACTTCATTTATCATAGCTATCCCAGATTTACCCTTATATTCTCTAAATCTCCTCCTCTCTTATAAGATAAATTTATCTTAACCTTTCCTTTATCTACCTTTTTATTTAATGGAATTACCAATGGAGGGTTTAACATTGGCGTTTGTCCAGCTACATGTTTATCATC
>JAMOTQ010000060.1 GCA_027068365.1 Methanocaldococcus sp. | reverse complement strand
ACCTATATGAAAAGAGGAAAGAGTTATATAACTACTTAGAAAAATTGATGAATGAAGAAGCTCCAAATATTACGAAACTTGCTGGTGTTTCCTTAGGAGCTAAGTTAATAGGTTTAGCAGGAGGATTAGAAAAATTATCTAAGATGCCCGCCTCAACAATACAGGTTTTAGGAGCTGAAAAAGCATTATTTGCCCATTTAAAGATGGGAGTTGAACCACCAAAACATGGGGTAATATATAACCACCCTTTAATTCAGGGCTCTCCACGTTGGCAGAGGGGGAAGATAGCAAGGGCTTTGGCTTGTAAATTAGCAATAGCGGCGAGAGCTGATTATATTGGGGATTATATTGCAGATGAACTCTTAGAGAAGTTAAATAAGAGAGTTGAGGAAATTAGAAGGAAGTATCCAAAGCCACCAAAGAAAAAGAAGAAAGAGAAATCCAAACAAAAGAAAAAAGAAAAGAAAGGGAAAAAAGAAAAATCAAAGAAAAAGAAGGATAAGAAAAAAGGTAAAAAGGGTAAAAAAGAAAGAAAGGTTATAGGAAAAACAAAGAGTAGGAAATAATCACTTTTTACGCTTTTTATTTTTTTCATAGTAATAAACAACCAATATATCCATAATTACCATAATAATCAACAAAATCATTAATATTTTATCCATAATATCCCTCATTTTGATTTTAGATACCTTTTTATTATATCCTCAAGTTCTTCATCATATTTCAGATAAACATCTCTCACAAATATCAATCTAATTATTAATGGAAATTTACTAATTAATTTTATATAGTCGCCTTCTATTTTATAATCCTTAAATTCCCCCCATTTATAAAATGAAAATCCACATTCAATCCCATTCTCATAAATATTAACTTTAACATTAATTAAAAAGTCAAAAATATCAAAAAGTGCAAACTCTTCAAATGTTAAAATTTCCATAATAAAATTTGGAATAAATAAAAAGCTTTTCCCAAATTTAAATTCCCATAAGTTCATTTTTAAGCTTTTTAGTAATTTCCTCTTATTAGTGGATAAAAATTTTATAAAATCCCAAAATCCGAAGATAATCAATCCAACAATATAGATTAAAGTTATTGCTAAAATATACAACAAAAATTTCATACTTTACCTCCAAATTTTTCTATCTGGTTTTTAATGATGTTTTCAATTTCTTCATTATATTTTAAATAAATTCTTTGTGAAAAGATTTTTCCTTTTCCAATAATTTTAATAAACCCATTTTCCTTTTTTATTTCTTTAATGTTATCCCAGCCGATAAATCTGTTAACATAATAAATTCCATCCTCACATAAATAAATTAAAATTTCTTTATTGAATGCTTTCCACATAATAATTGATGCTAAACCTATAAAAATAAAACCAATAAAGTCAGATAACTCAAATTTATCTCCAAAAATATAGTATCCTATTAAAGTTATTAGTAGAAAACATATAATAAACACTACACAACCAATAATTGGAAGATACTTTTTATCAAACTCTGCCTTCTTACCATACAACAGATTTAGATAAGGAATTTTTGTTGATTTTAGAATTTTTGATTTTGGTTTTGCATCTCTTTTCATAATATTAAAAGAGATAATACTTTGTATTAGTAAGACAATCCCAATGTATAAATAAAAATTCATCCTATCACCAAACAAGTTTATATATCCAAATTTTATTTATATTGCATTAGATTTATTACTTTTGGTGATAAAATGGAAGACATTGAAATTAAGGAGATTTTTGAAAACATCTATGAAGTTGATTTAGGAGATGGAATAAAAAGGATAGCAACAAAATCCATCGTTAAAGGAAAAAAGGTTTATGATGAAAAAATAATAAAAATTGGAGATGAAGAGTATAGAATTTGGAATCCAAATAAAAGTAAGTTGTCAGCTGCAATAATTAAAGGTTTAAAGGTTATGCCAATAAAAAGAGATTCAAAAATCTTATACTTAGGAGCTTCAGCTGGAACTACTCCATCTCACGTTGCAGATATAGCTGATAAAGGTATTATCTA
>JAMOTQ010000059.1 GCA_027068365.1 Methanocaldococcus sp. | reverse complement strand
TTATTATTCTGCATTAAATAATTACTTTCATTTATTTTAAGCTCTGTTAATGCAGTTTTTCCATTGGCAAAGATACTTTTTACAGTTACAGTTGAATTTGTTCTATTTAGCTCAACAACTATGTTGTGGGGATAAAACTGATTAAGCCACTCCAATTTTGTTATCAAATCAATTATTGAAACCCCTCCATCCTCTGGCTTTAAACTCATGTCTCCTTGGATATAGATTAATATCTTGGAGTGATAATAATTATAAATCTCTCTATCTGTTGTATTTACAAGTTTTGCCTCTTTTGCTTCACCAATAGATGCCCTCAACGGAATTTCTATTGGAGTTCCATTAACTTCAACCAGTATTTTCTTTTTTAAATCATTTACATTTGGGCTGTTATTTAAGCACATTGATATTGAAGTTATCAATGTTATTACACCAATAATTAACAATAGTTTTTTCATTTACCTCCCTCCTTTCCTTTAATGTAATGGTATCCATAATAAACCACAATCAATAAAACTAATATATACCAATATTCCTTAGCCCAAATTGATAAATAACCAACGTAGGGGATTACCAAAGGATGGCCGTTTATAGTTATAACCCTTTGCTTTATTTGGCTGATTGAAACGAGCTCTGGGTCGTGAATTGGGTTGTTGTCTCCTTTTATTATAAAATATGTCTTATTATTAAAATTAACCTTTTTAATAATCCTGTGAATCACTGGCTTTGTTGGGCTTTTTGGAATATTAACCTCCAACACCTTATAGTTATTGGTATCTACTTTTAAGTCCCCCAAAATTTTTATTGATATATCTTTAACATCCCCCTCCTTAAATATGGACAAGGTTTCATTTGGGTTTAAATTAAATTTATAAGCAACATTATAAATTAAGTATTGGTAATAAGGCCAGTGAGCTTTATAAACAACAATATCTCCAACATTAACATTATTTGGATTAAATTCAAAGCCAGCATTTTCTACTATGACCAAATCTCCTCTCTTCATTATTGGATACATGCTGTTAGATACAACAACATTCACATGGCTCCAAACTAAAAATAAAACAATTAAAAATATTGCCCACTCAACAACATCTTTTTTGTTAATTTTTAAGTTGATAATTCCACCCCTTTAATATAGATGAGCATTTTTTACCATTCTTGGAATTAAAGCCATTATAACACTCTCTCTACATAAATCTTTCCTTGTTATATTATTATCAGTTAGATAACCAATTAAACCAACATTCTTTCCAATATCTTTAATACCAGAAATCTTTTCAGCTACCTCTCCACCCTCAACTCCTTCCAAAACCTTCTCAGCTACAATCTTTGGATATTCAAAGCCCTGAGATAAACCAACACTCTCCCTAATTCCATCAAAAACAACACATACATGAACATCTATATAGTGGTTTCCAACTTTTATTAAACCCGCTTCTATTCCAACACCATAGGAGCATTGAACTTTTTCAAATGCATTTTTAGCCCTATTTAACGCCCCCAAATAAGTTTCCTCCAACCCAATAGGATGAGATGAGACCCCGCTAATAACATCAACTCCAACAACTTCAACAGCTCCTAAGACCTTTTCAAAGCCCTCTTTAACTGCCTCTATTTTTACTGGATTTGTTGAACCAACGGCAACAACTCTAAATTTATGCCTTGCCATACTTAATTTTTTTGCTTCTTCAATGCATTTTTTATTTTTACATAAAAACTTGCCAAATAAAAAAATCTCTGCTTTTTTACCACAAATTTCACATTTTTTGTTCTTAAAGTTCATGGTAATTCCTCCAACATAAAGCTTAGTAATCTATATATAACATAAATAAAAAGATAGCAATCCAATATAAATTTTGCATAGTATTAATTGGTATTTGAGTATTGAGGTAATTATTTGTTTTTTAAATATTATCATTATTTAAACACTGGAAATAGAGAGGGGATTTTTATGGCTAAAAAAAATAAAAACAAAAAAGAGCAAAAACTTAGATGTCCGATTGTTTGCGTTTTAGGACACGTAGACCATGGAAAA
>JAMOTQ010000058.1 GCA_027068365.1 Methanocaldococcus sp. | reverse complement strand
CCAGCAACTCCATGTCTTCCAATTGGCTTAACCTCCCCATCTGCTGTCATTATATCTGCTACCAACATCAAATGCCTTATATCAACTTCTAACCCCTGTTGTTCTAATGTATTCCTCATTTCGTTAATTATAGCGTTTCTTGCCGCTTCTATTCCTAAAACCTCTTGGATTTCAATGATGTTGTTTGTTATTGTTCTTGTTGTATCAACTCCCTCAATTTTAAAGACCTCTCTTAGATTTGAACCTTGTGTATATAAAACATATTCGTCTTTTTCTTTTTTAACTAAGACCCTCTCAATTCCTGGAATTCCTTTTAACTGAATGTTTTTGATTTTTGGTATTCTCTTTCTAAGAGCTTTTATTGATGGTGTTTTTATTTTTAAATATAAGGTAGTTCCTTCAACATCAATTTTTACCTTTAATTTTTTCTTAATTGCTTCAATAACATCATCTACTGTTAACCCTCTATCAGCTAATCTATTTTCATCTAACTCAACTTTTATGGATTGAGTCCATAAATCAATACTTATACTTTCAGCTACACTTTCTAAGGTTAAGCTCTCAATTTCTTTTGCTATTTCCTCGGCTTTTTCTTTATTGTTGTATTCCTCTTTTAGATATATTGTCATAATTGGAGTTGATGGCTCTTTTCTTGCATCTACTATCTCAATCATCCTTGGCAAACCTAAGGTAACGTTAATCTCCGCAACCCCTGCATAGTGGAATGTTCTCATTGTGTTGTGAGTTAAAACCCCGTCAAAGGTTGTAAATGTTTCTAAGCCCTCAACACTTATGTCATAAACATATTCTTTATTATAAATTATCTCTTCAATTTCAACAATTTCATCCCAGACAACATCACTTTCAACTGCCTTCTTTAACAACCAATATTCTTTTAGAGCTAAGACATTTACTTCTCTCTTAATAGTCAATTCTTCTATTCTTCTTAAATGTCTTTGCAATGTAGTTCTTCCAATTTTTTGTTTTCTTTCAAATTTCTTTAAAATTATCTTTGGATAATCAACCATCTCCCCTAACTTAGTTAATGCATCCCCAATTGAAGGAA
This sequence comes from Methanocaldococcus sp., assembly GCA_027068365.1. Classification (GTDB taxonomy): domain Archaea; phylum AGJL01; class Methanococci; order Methanococcales; family Methanocaldococcaceae; genus Methanocaldococcus. The sequence continues at coordinate 1,565 of JAMOTQ010000058.1, read as the reverse complement.
TCATGTCAATTGAGTCGTAGGTTTTTTCATCATTTAAGCTATTAACAAGCTTTTCCAACTCAGATTTTTTATTTTCAACTGAGAAGTTGATTTCTTCATAGAATTTTTTAGCATATCTGTGTGGAATTATTAATGCAAACTGATTTTTAGATTTAGATTTTATGCTAAATATATTAAATCTTGCCAACAATATGGCAATTCCGTCAATCAACTCTTTTGAGTTTGAAGAAACTCTTATAACCTTTCTATCTGTATTTACGTTGCCATCTACGTCAAAGTAACCTTTAAGCAGTCCTCTAACAAATTCCTTATTAGCACCAAATACAAAATCAGCTATTTTTTTAGATTTTGATGATGTTCCAAAGTTTGATAAAAACTCTACCAATGTTGATGAATAAATCCTTATATCATGGCTTTCTGCAAATCCGTTGTTATATTCTTCATAGTTTAAACCAAGTTTATCTATAAATGCCCTAATTTTATTTAAGATATTTTTATCAACATTTGGGATTGAAACAAAGTATTTAGTTACTGAACCTCCTGCTAAGTAAATTCCAATAAAATAACCAAAATCATAATCTAATTTTATATTGTTTGGGATTGATTTTCCATTTATCTTTGGAGCTATTTTGTTGTTAATTTCATCTATAATGTAGTTTCCAGAAACGTAGTCAGATATATTTATTGCCTCAACACAGTTTGCTGGCACATGTTTTACAACTGGAATTCTATCCCCAACCTTTAACTCACTACCTTTGACTGGAATTATTTTGTTATCTTTCCTTATAACAAAGGAGTGGTAGGGTGTTGCAGTTATCTCTCTACCTGATTTTGTTTTTATTTTAATTAATTTTCCATCATGTTTGTGTCTTATACAGCTTATTATTCTTTTCCAATGCACTTTTTCATCTTGGTCTAAGCTTAGGGCATAAATATCAATAGGCAAATCACAAACCTCACTCTCTCCAATTTTCTCAAACCCAAACCTCCCAATCATCTCATCAACTAACTTTCCAATCTCAACTGCTTTTATATAGTCCCCTTCTTTGATTATAATCTTTTCTTCATAAGGCAGAGACATCTGAGTCCCTGGCTCCCCAATGGATTGAGCGGCAACAATACCAACTGCCTCGTATGGCTCAACCAATGCCTTTTTATAGGCATTAACAACTTCATTAATAATCTCATTTATCATTTCATCAGTTAAATCCTCTTGTTTAGATAACTTTTCAAATAACTCATCCTTTAATGACTGTGGTAAATCTAAACTTCCAATTTTTTGTTTTAATACCTCCATGTCCATGTATCCTCACCTTAAAAATTAATTAATCAAAAAACTAAAATTTTACAAACTAAAAAATTTTTTAGTTTTAGTTTAAGGGGACTTATTTATTATATTTCATCTTAACCTTGTCAATTATCCTGTCAATATTAACTGACTTACCTCTATCAGCAAGCATTGGGTCAACTCCATCCTCTCCATACTTAAACTGAATCATAATTCCTCTTGAATCTCTAACAGTTTCATCGAACTCCGTCTTTAAATCCTGCAAAGCGTTAATTAA
>JAMOTQ010000057.1 GCA_027068365.1 Methanocaldococcus sp. | reverse complement strand
TCCTCTTCAGCATCTAAATATTCAATAACCCCTTCTTTAACTAAGTCAGAGAATGTAATTTCTCCCTTCTTTAATTTTTCAATGTGTTCTTTGGTTAGCTTTGGTTTTCCATTCTCTACAACTATTAAAGGTCTAACAATTCTCCCAGCATCCGTGTTTATGTGTATATCATTACTCTCTTCATTGTAGGCAACGGTTGTGTATTGAGGGAGTTCTCCTTTTCTTCTTTTTTCTCTAATATAATTAACGAGTTCTTCTGGTTTATCTGTAGTTCCAACTAACTTTCCATTGACATAAATATTTACTTCCCTTGATGCCAAGTTTTTCACCTAATAGAGATTTTTTATTAAAAAGTTTAAAAATCAACTCAAAAATCTAAAAATTTAATAAGAAGCCAGATAACTAAACAAAATTTAATTTACGATTGGTATTCATTAATTCCAAATGATTTTAATAACTCAATAACTTTCCTATCATCATTTTCTCTTGTAACCTTGCACATTATAGCAAAGTTCTTAACAAGACCACAGTTTGGACCTTCTGGAGTTTCTGAAGGGCAAATTTTTCCCCAATGAGTTCCGTGCAGTTCCCTTGCTTCAAAGTGTGGCTGTGACCTTGATAGTGGTGAAACAATCCTTCTTAATTGGGAGTTTGTTGCTAAGTAACTTGTTCTATCTAACAATTGGCTAACCCCTGTCTTTCCTCCAACCCATGTCCCTGTTGCCATGGCGTGTTTAATTCTTTCGGTTAATATATCGCTCCTTACAGCAGCTTTAATGGAAGGAGTTTTGTTTCTTAATGTTTGTCTCTCTAATTGGTATTTTATATCCTTAACAAGTTGATTGAAGGCATATCTAAATAAGTCCTCCATTAAGTCCCCAGCCAACTTAGCTCTTTTATAGGCATAGTGGTCTTTATCATCTTCCCCTCTATATCCAAAGTAAAGTTCTAAAGCGTTTCTTGCCATTATTCCTAAGAATCTTATTTTCTTTGGAAAGTCATCTTTTGTAACTCCTAAGTGGGGTAGTAAATAGTTGCATAAAACTGTCTCTGCTCTCTTTAATCTATAATCCTTTGCCTGTCCTGGAGCTACTCTCTTTCCAATAAACTCTAATGCCTCTTCGGGTGTGTTTATATTATGCTCTTCCCTAATCTCTTGAATGTTCAAAACAATTTCCATAAAGAATCTTTCATCATTAATTGCCTCAATAATATCTTTATCTGTCTCAGCCCCAAGTGCTTTCATTAATATAACTAATGGTATCTGTCCTGGCATTCCTGGGAATGTAACATATAATAAACCATCTGGATGTCTCTCAACTGTGCATAAAGCCCTAAATCCATGTCTTGTTGAAAACACCTTAGCAACATCTACAATCTTACCACTTCTCTCTGCTTTCTCGCAAAGAATTCTATTTGGAATCAAATCTTCCTGAGTAATTAAAACCCTCTCAGTTCCGTTGATTATAAAATAGCCAAATGGGTCTTCAGGGTCTTCCCCTAACTCTATGAGTTCTTCTCTTGACTTTCCATATAGATGGCAGATTTTTGAACCAAGCATTACTGGAAGTTCTCCAATATAAACCTCAACTGTTTCCCCTTCTCTTGCTTCTTCACCTTCGCCTATAATTGGGGTCATTTCCAAATATAAAGGAACTGAATAAGTTAAATCTCTAATTCTTGCTTCCATTGGAGTTATTTGCCTTATTGAACCATCTGCCTCTTTAATTACGGGCTTTCCAACTTTAATTTTTCCTAATTTAACTTTATATCCACCAGAAATTTCCGTCTCAATGTAACCAACTTCATCGATAATTTTTTGTAATCTATTTTCTATAAAATCGTTGTATGACTCTATCTGATGGTCTATTAAACCATGTTCTTTAAAATAAGCATCTACCAATTCTCTCATGATTGCCACCTATTTTTTAAACAATTCTTTTAATAACTAACCTATAAGCTACACTAACCCCAGCTGTTGGACTTTTTCTAATTATTCTAATTACATCTCCCTCTTTAGCTCCAATCTCCTGAATAACAGGGTCATCCTCATAAATTTTTGGTAGTTGCTGAATCTTTATATTGTATCTCTTCAAAATCTCCTCAACTTCTTCTTTAGGGACTATTTCATGCTTTGGAACCAGTATGTGGTCTGTGACCTTCAAGGTTACTCCTCCCTACCATTTTGTTTAAATATAATTAAGTGTAAAAATTAGTAAAAGAGATGAACAAAATGAAGTGTGATAAATGTGATGCATCCTTAGAAATATTTCTTTCTCCTATTTATTTTTTACTTTTATCTCTTTATATGCATATTTTTTTACTTAAATTTATTGATAATCTTTTATAACTGCCTTAACCTTTTTCTTAGTCCCTTCCTTTAGATTTTTAACAAACTCCTCTAATTCCTTTAAAAATTTTTCTTCATCTTTTATTTTTCCATTCTCATCCAAATGCTTCTCAACAATCTTAACTATTGCACTTCCTACAATAGCTCCATCCGCTATATTGGTTATTTCCTCAACATGCTCTCTCTTTGAGATTCCAAATCCAACACATGCAGGAACTTTTGAAAACTTTTTAACCCTCTTAATTAACTCTTTTGTTTCTTCAGCTACTTTCTCCCTCGCTCCAGTAATTCCTGTGACAGAAACAACATAAACAAACCCACTACATTTTTCCAAAATTTTCTTTAATCTATCATCTGGTGTTGTTGGAGCAACTAAAAATATCAAATCAACTCCATACTTTTTGCAGTAATTGTATAAGCTATCTGCTTCCTCAATTGGTAAATCGGGAACTATAATTCCTGAAATTCCAACCTCTTTACATTTTTTAACAAACTCTTCCTCGCCCATCTTAAATATTATATTATAATAAGTTAAAAACACTTTTGGAACATTTGGAGATTTTTCATTTAATTTTTTAGCTAATTCAAATGCCTTCAAAGGATTCATTCCACTATTTAAAGCCCTAACATCTGCCTTTTGTATTGTAATTCCATCTGCAACTGGGTCTGAAAATGGTATTCCAATTTCAACTATATCGGCATGTTTGCAGATAACTTCTAATGCCTTCTCTGAAATTTCTAAGTTTGGGTCTCCTCCCACATAGAATG
>JAMOTQ010000056.1 GCA_027068365.1 Methanocaldococcus sp. | reverse complement strand
ATTGCTGCTCTACATTACAACAAAAATGCAATAATTGACATGGTTGAAATCTGTGAGGAAGTTTTATTTTTAACTTTATTTTTAGATATTCCATATAAGGAGCACGATATTATAAAAGATAAGGTTAGAGAATATTTTTTAAACAAAATTGGCATTGAATATAAGTCAGATTATGATAATATCAATCTACACGTTAGAGATGCGAGAAAATTTATAATAAAGAGTGATAAAAAATATAATGTGGTTTTTCACGATGCATTTTCACCAAAAAGAGACCCTATCCTCTACACATACGATTTTTTAAAGGAGATTTATAAAAGAATAGAAGATAACGGTGTCTTAATATCTTACTCTTCATCTATTCCTTTTAGAAGTGCTTTGGTTGATTGTGGTTTTGTAGTTTCAGAGGAGGAAAGTGTTGGGAGAAAGAGAGGGATAACCTTAGCATACAAAAACCCAAATTTTAAACCAAATAGAGTTAATGAGGTTGATGAGAGAGTTATCGCCTTATCAGTCATTGCTTTACCTTATAGGGATGAAACATTAAGTTTAGCCAGTGAGGAGATAATAAATAATAGAGAAAAAAGAAGGATGATGTTAAAAGAAAAATTAATTAAAATAGGAAAATATCTATCAACAAAGCAGATAAAAAAGGGGAATATCCCAGAAGAAATTTTAAAAATTCAAAAAGAAGATTTAAACTCATCAGAGATAATTAAAAAAATGAGATTAAAGTTTTTTGGAAATATGGGTGATAAAATTTTTATTGATATGTCCAAATTTTAATTTTGATAAGACCGAAGCGTTAGTTTCAGATTAATCTAAAAAATTTTTGAAAATCTTTTAGAAAAAGTTTTCAGGCAAACATTTTTATAGTATAAGGGCATAGTTGTTGAGGATGCTAAAATCTCTTTTTTTAGCATCTTTAAAAATTAAATTTATTGGAAGTGGAATATATGAATTTTAATGAATTAAATTTATCAGACAATATTTTGAATGCCATTAAAAATAAAGGTTTTGAAAAGCCAACAGACATACAGATAGAAGTTATTCCACTATTTTTAAATGATGAATGCAATATTGTAGCCCAAGCAAGGACTGGAAGTGGGAAAACAGCTTCGTTTGCAATTCCATTAATTGAGCTTGTAAATGAAGACAGTGGAATAGAGGCAATTATCTTAACTCCAACAAGAGAATTGGCTATACAAGTGGCTGATGAGATAGAGTCATTAAAAGGTAATAAAAATTTAAAGATTGCCAAAATTTATGGTGGAAAGGCAATTTATCCACAAATTAAGGCCTTAAAAAAAGCTAATATAGTTGTTGGAACACCAGGAAGAATTTTAGACCATATAAATAGAGGAACTTTGAATTTAAAGAGTGTTAAATACTTTATATTGGATGAAGCAGATGAAATGCTTAACATGGGTTTTGTAGATGATGTAGAGAGAATTTTAAACGCTTGTAATAAAGAAAAGAGAATTCTGCTGTTCTCTGCCACTATGCCAAAGGAGATATTAAATTTGGCTAAAAAGTATATGGGAGATTATAGCTTTATAAAAGCTAAGATAAATGCAAATATTGAGCAGAGTTATGTTGAAGTTAATGAATGTGATAGATTTAAAACATTATGCAAGATTTTGAAAGATAAAGAATTTTATGGATTGGTTTTTTGTAAAACTAAGAGGGATACAAAAGAATTGGCAAACATGTTGAGGGATGTTGGATTTAAAGCGGAAGCAATTCATGGGGACTTAAAACAGCCACGGAGAGAAAAGATTATAAGGTTATTTAAACAAAAGAGAATTAAAATTTTAATTGCCACTGATGTTATGAGTAGGGGGATAGATGTTAATGATTTAAATTGTGTAATTAACTACCACCTCCCACAAAATCCTGAGTCATATATGCATAGGATTGGAAGAACTGGGAGAGCTGGAAAGAGAGGAAGGGCGATATCTCTTATAAATAGAAGGGAGTATAGAAAATTGAAATATATAGAGAGAATGACAAAGTTAAAGATTAGAAGATTAAAAATAAAATAAAA
>JAMOTQ010000055.1 GCA_027068365.1 Methanocaldococcus sp. | reverse complement strand
AAATTAATTGAGGAAATTTCTGCTGAGGATATAAATAAATTGGTTAAGTTTGAGGGGAATATTTTACAGGCGGGGAAGGTAAATGCACTTTTAAAAAAAGCAGTATATTACTGCAATAAAAGAATAAAAGATGAAGATGGGACTTTTTTGTGCAAATATACATATACACCATGCAACGGTCGTATTGAGATTGAAGTTGATGATTATTTTAGTGAAGGGGAGTTTATTAAGGACTCTCTATCACCAAAAGAGGTTAAAAAAATTTTTGAAAATAAAAAAGTTTGGGATAAGTTAGTTAAAAAGGGGAAGATTCCAAATTGCATAAATTTAAAAGAAAATGATGAATTATTTAAAGAAAAGTCAAGAGAAATAAAATTTATTTTAGATGAGTATGACTCAATTTATGTAAATATTCAAGAGATGGAAGTTCAACAGCCAATTGACTTAATGAAAAATCCAGAAGAACCAGCGAGGAGTATTAGGGTCTTTTTAGAAAACACACCGGGAATATATGCCGGAAGAGTTGATATTATAGGAAGGGTTATGAAAAGGGAGTATAAGACAAATGTTCCAATTTACAAGATTTATGTTAAGAGTAATTACATTAAAATTTCTGAGAGTTACAATAAGATTGAGGTTAAGGATATTTTAAAAAATGAGGAAATCATTGAGGTATTAAATGAGTTGGGTAAAAAGAAAAATATTATTGATATATTGTCAGATTATTTAATCTCTCAAATAAAGGGCTATGAATTAGTTAAAAAAGCCATATTCTTGCAACAAATTAAGGGTGCTTTTAAATTCCTACCAGACGGAACACCTCTAAGGAGAGATAGCCATATTTTGTTAATTACAGACCCAGGTATTGGAAAAACCACTATGCTTAGAAGGATAGCCCGACTATTCCCTCAAAATGCCTACGCATCAGTAACAACAGCTACTGGAGGAGGTTTAACAGCCATAGTGACAAGAGAGGCAACAGAGATTGGAGATGGATGGGTTGTTAAGCCAGGAGTTTTTGTTAAGGCAAATGAAGGAACCGCCTGTATAGATGAACTAACAGTGGATAAAAATGTGATGAAATACATCTTAGAGGCAATGGAGAGTCAAACAATCCATGTTAATAAGGGAGGGATTAATGTAAAGTTGCCTGCAAGATGTGCTGTTTTAGCGGCATGCAACCCAAAAAGAGGGAGGTTTGATAGGAATTTAACAGTTATAGAGCAGATTGATATTCCTGCTCCTTTATTGAGTAGGTTTGATTTAATATTCCCATTGATGGATAAGCCAAATAGAAAGGGAGATGAAGAGATAGCTGAGCATATATTAAACACTCATATTGAAACAGCAACAAAAGATTATAAAATTTTGGGAGCTATTGATATTGATGGAATAACTGTGGATGAGAATCTTTTAAAATACTACATAATATATGCAAGGAGCTGTGCATACATAGAGGAGAACCAAGACCTATACTTAGGAGAGTTTGATGAAAGAAAATTAATCATGCCATATTTAACTGAAAGTGCTAAGAAGAAGATTAAAAAATATTACTTAGAGATGAGGAAGTTGGGGGAGGGGGATAATCCAATACCAATAACTGCAAGGCAGTTGGAGGCGATAATTAGAATTGCTGAGATGCATGCAAAAGCAAGATTGTCTGATAAAGTTGAAGATATCGATGCTGATGTGGCGATAAGTATTATTGATGACTGCTTAAAACAGATTGCCTATGACCCAGAGACGGGAACTTTGGATTTAGATAAAATAGCTGGAACTCCAAAGTCAAGAAGAGACAAGATGGATGCCGTCTTAAATATTATTAGAGAGATTGTTAGTTTGAGAGACGATGGCTTAGCTCCTGAAGAGGAAATTAAGGAAAAAGCTGAAAGTATTGGTTTATCTGAGAAGGATGTCAATGACGCTTTAGAATATTTAAAGAAAGCCGGGGATATATATAATCCAAGATATGGATTCTGGGGCTTGTTATAGGTGAAACTATGAAATTCTTTGATAGGGAGAAGGAGATTCATAAGATTTTGTCTATTATTGAGGG
>JAMOTQ010000054.1 GCA_027068365.1 Methanocaldococcus sp. | reverse complement strand
TGCATTAGAGGGATTTTAAACGATATTTTAAGTGGGGGCTCTCCTTCACATTACGCAAGAAGAAGCTTTGTAGTTTATTGGTTCTGTGCTAAATTCAACCCCAATTTAAGACCCTTAGATAAAAATGGGAACTTAGTTAATGTTTCAGCCACAGACCTTGCCTCTGAGGAAGAGATTGAGAAGTTTATAGATGAACTTATTGAGATGTTGTTTAAAAATGTTGAGGACTTTGATGAAAAGAAGACAAGATATTATATTATGCACAATATTGGTTATAAAGTTGGGCATGGGAGATTAACTCACTGTGAATACTGCAAAAACTGGCAAAATGATGGTGGGAAAGGATTAAGTTATTATTGTAAGCCAGATGACTTGTGCAAGAAAAAGTTTATTATTCATCCATTGGATTACCTCTGCTACAACATAAATAAACATTTGAATAAGGAGAAATTTAAGAAGATGAAAAAGGAGGATAAAAATGGAGATAATAAATAAATTCTTAGATTTAGAGGTTTTATTATCACCAACCGTCTATGAAAAGTTAAAAAATTTTGATAAAGAAAAAATTAACAATTTAATTGAAAAAATTAAAGAGTTTAAAAAATACAATGATGCTTTTATTTTGTTAGATGAAAAGTTCTTAGAAATTTTTTTACAAAAGGATTTAAATAAAATAATAAGTGAATATAAGAATTTTGACTTTATATTTTACTACACCGGAGAAAAAGTTGAAGGAAAACATGAAGAAGTAAAAGAAGAAACTGAAAAAGAAACAGAAGAGAAAATAGAGAAAGGAAAAATAGAGGTTGTTAAGAAAGAAGAAAAAAAGCATTTTGTAAAAAAATCTGAGGAAGATGTTGAAGAGAAATTAAAACAACTAATTTCCAAAGAGGAGAAAAAAGAAGATTTTGATGCTGAAAGAAATAAAAGATACGAAAAAATAACAAAAATAAAAGAGAGTGTAAATAGCAGAATAAAGTGGATAGCCAAGGATATAGATGCTATAATTGAGATTTACGAGGATTCAGATGTTTCTGGAAAATCCACATGCACAGGAACTATTGATGATTTTGTAAAATACTTTAAAGATAGATTTGAAAGATTAAAAAAATTCATTGAAAGGAAAGCACAAAGAAAAGGATATCCTTTAAAGGATATAAAGAAGATGAAAGGGCAAAAAGATATTTTTGTCGTAGGAATCGTTAGTGATGTTGATACTTCAAGAAATGGGAATTTAATAGTAAGGATTGAAGATACTGAGGATGAGATAACACTAATTTTACCAAAAGAAAAAATCGAAGCTGGAAAACTACCAGACGATATTTTGTTAGATGAAGTTATTGGAGCCATTGGAGTTGTTAGCAAATCAGGAAGCTCAATATATGTTGATGAGATTATAAGACCAGCACTACCACCAAAAGAACCAAAGAGAATTGATGAAGAGATATACATGGCTTTCTTATCAGATATTCACGTTGGAAGTAAGGAGTTTTTGCATAAAGAGTTTGAAAAATTCATCAGATTTTTAAATGGAGATGTTGATAATGAGTTAGAAGAAAAAGTTGTCAGCAGATTAAAATACATCTGCATAGCTGGGGATTTAGTTGATGGAGTTGGTGTTTATCCTGGACAAGAGGAGGATTTATACGAGGTAGATATTATTGAGCAATATAGAGAGATAGCGATGTATTTGGAGCAGATTCCAGAGCATATAAGCATAATAATCTCTCCCGGAAACCACGATGCTGTTAGACCAGCAGAGCCACAACCAAAACTACCAGATAAAATAGCAAAGTTATTTAATAGAGACAATACCTATTTTGTTGGAAATCCATGCACTCTCAACATCCATGGCTTTGACACTTTGCTATATCACGGTAGAAGCTTTGACGACTTAGTTGGGCAGATAAGAACTGCAAGCTATGAAAATCCAGTAACTATTATGAAAGAGTTAATAAAAAGAAGATTATTATGCCCAACTTATGGGGGAAGATGCCCAATAGCCCCAGAACATAAAGATTACTTAGTTATAGATAGGGATATTGATATCTTACACACTGGGCATATACA
>JAMOTQ010000053.1 GCA_027068365.1 Methanocaldococcus sp. | reverse complement strand
ATATTATCATTATTTAAACACTGGAAATAGAGAGGGGATTTTTATGGCTAAAAAAAATAAAAACAAAAAAGAGCAAAAACTTAGATGTCCGATTGTTTGCGTTTTAGGACACGTAGACCATGGAAAAACGACACTTTTAGACAAGATTAGAAAAACGAGAGTTGCTAAAAGAGAAGCAGGAGGAATAACTCAACACATAGGGGCAAGTGAGATTCCAATAGATGTTATAAAAAGAGTTTGCGGAGATTTATTAAAGATGTTAAAGGCAGATTTAAAAATTCCTGGATTGTTAGTTATAGACACCCCAGGACATGAGGCATTTACCTCATTAAGAAAGAGAGGAGGGGCTTTGGCTGACATAGCTATATTAGTTGTTGATATAAATGAGGGATTTAAACCACAAACTATTGAGGCAGTTAATATATTGAGGCAGTGTAAAACTCCATTTGTTGTTGCGGCAAATAAAATTGACCTAATTCCTGGATGGAACTCTAAGGAAATGCCTTTCATATTAAACTTCAATGAAAAAAACCAACACCCAAATGCATTAACCGAATTTGAAATAAGATTGTATGAAAATGTAATAAAACCATTAAATGAGCTTGGTTTTGAGGCAGATTTATATTCAAGAGTTCAAGATGTAACAAAAACCGTCTGTATTGTTCCCGTTTCAGCAGTTACTGGGGAAGGGATTCCTGATTTATTAATGATGGTTGCAGGTTTAGCCCAGAAGTTTTTGGAGGATAGATTAAAACTCAATGTTGAGGGTTATGCAAAAGGGACAATATTGGAAGTTAAAGAAGAGAGGGGATTGGGAACAACAATCGATGCAATAATTTATGATGGGATTGCTAAGAGAGGAGATTATTTAGTTGTTGGATTGCCTGATGGTGTTTTAGTAACAAGAGTTAAGGCATTACTAAAACCAAAACCATTGGATGAGATGAGAGACCCAAGAGACAAATTTAAGCCAGTTAATGAAGTTACAGCGGCAGCAGGAGTTAAGATAGCGGCTCCTGATTTAGATAAAGTTATAGCTGGCTGCCCTATAAGGATTGTTCCAAAAGATAAGATAGAGGAAGCAAAAGAGGAGGTAATGAGAGAGGTTGAAGAGGCAAAGATAGAGGTTGATGATGAAGGTATCTTAATAAAAGCAGATACTCTTGGTTCATTGGAGGCATTGGCTAATGAGCTAAGAAAGGCAGGAGTTAAGATTAAAAAGGCGGAGGTTGGAGATGTAACTAAGAAGGATGTTATTGAAGTTGCCTCATACAAGCAGAGTAATCCATTGTATGGGGCAATAGTTGCATTTAATGTAAAGATTTTGCCTGAAGCTCAGAAAGAGATTGAGAAGTATGGAATAAAAGTATTTGTAGATAATGTTATTTACAAGTTGGTTGAGGACTTTACAGAATGGGTTAAAAAAGAGGAGGAGAGAATCAAATATGAAGAGTTTGAAAAACTTATTAAGCCAGCTATTGTTAGGATTTTACCTGACTGTATATTTAGGCAGAAAGACCCTGCAATTTGTGGGGTTGAAGTTCTATATGGAACTTTGAGAGTTGGAGCTCCTTTAATGAGAGAGGATGGTATGCAATTAGGTTATGTTAGAGAGATAAAGGATAAGGGGGAGAATGTTAAGGAGGCAAAGGCAGGAAAGGCGGTTTCAATAGCCATAGATGGGAGGGTTGTGTTAAAAAGGCATGTTGATGAAGGGGACTATATGTATGTTGCAGTCCCAGAAAACCATGTGAGAGAACTTTATCATAAATACATGGATAGGTTAAGGAATGATGAAAAAGAGGCATTGTTAAAATATATGGAGTTGATGCAAAAGATAACAAACAACATATTCTGGGGAAGATAATCCAAATCTTTATTTTTTAAATGTTATTATCAAAAGCTTTATTGTAAGTTTCTACTGCTTCTTCGATTTTTCCAAGTTTTTCGAGGATTCTCGCTTTATTTAGCATAGATGATTTTACTATCAATCCATTTTCTTCATTTTTATTGATTATATCATCGTATATTTTTAAAGCATCATCCATTTTATTGAGATGTTCATATATCAAAGCTAAGTAAAACTTTGCTTCAACGTCATTTGGATATTTTTCTAAATACTTGTTTATATAGTTTAATGCATCTTCATAGTTGTTATTTGCTAATTCTAAGTAAGCAATATCTTTATACACATGAATTAAATTTTCATTTAAGTTTATTGCCATTTTTAACGCATCTAATGCCTCTTTTACCTTTCCAAGCTTTTTTAAAATTCTTCCCTTTAAATACCATGCATGGGCATCATCTTTTTTAATACTTAAAATCTTATTTATACACTCCAATGCCTCATCTAATTTTCCAAGGTTTTCCAATATAATTGCCTTTTGTCTTAAAATTGAGGTTAGATTTGGGTATGTTTTTAAAAATTCATCAATCGCTTCAAGTGCCTTATCATACTCACTAAATTCTATATAAATTAATGCCTTGTGGAAGGGGGATAAATAGCATGATTTGGATAACTTTGATAATTTATCGATATATTTTAAAGTTCTTTCATATTCTCCTTTTACGAATGTTAAACATATAAGATTTCCCAAAGATAATAAAGATGTCTTTTCAATATTTTCTAAGTGTTCAAAATATTTTTCTGCCTTTTCCACATCTCCTTTAAGCTTTAATACAATTCCTTTTACATATAATACTAAGGGATTATTCTTATCAACTTTCTGAGCTTTTTCTAAATATTCTAATGCCTTATCAAAATCTCCTTTGTCAGCATTTTCTAAAGCATTAACAACATCTTTTAATATCTCCAATGTTTTTGCAATGTCATTATAGTCCATTTTATCACTTCATTAATATTGGTAGCAATCTATAACTTAGATTAAATAACCTTATATATAAACATTAAAGATACTACTCAAATATAATATAAATAAAGTTATTCAGGTAAAAAATCATTAAAGATTCAGTAAAAGGATAATTGATAAAAATAGGTTTATATGTTATTTTATTGTAAATTTCGAACCTTATAGAATTACGAAAATAGGAAAAATTAATGGATTATTTTAACTTTTCATAGATATTATAAAGTTTGTTAAGCTTACAAACCGTATTTTGTAGTTTATTGCATAATATGTCATCAAGGTTGTTTATAGCTCCAGTTGGACACACTTCTTTACAAATTTCAACATCTCTTTTATAACATCCATTACATTTTATTGCTATCCCATCAACCCTTATAGCTCCAAATGGACAAGCCAAAGCACATAAGCCGCAACCAATGCATTTATCCTTTATAACAACTACTTTATCATTTATCCTTTCTATTGCATTTTCTGGACAGGCATATAGGCAGGGATTTTTATCACAATGCATGCATTTTATTGGAAACTCATTAAAAGTAATTCCATTTACTGGACAACTTCTTTCACACCTCCTACATCCAACACAAGAGCCAACATTAACTACAACCATCTTTTCACCAAAAAATGATAATTTAATTATAATAAATTATAAATTAATAAATAATTTAAGGTTGAACCTTCGCATTAACAGTTATTTTTGACATTAAATTGTTATCTGTTTTTTGTGTTGGAAGAGCCATCTTTCCAAACAAATCTAAGGACTTGTCCCTCTTAGCAAATATTAATTCATTTACATCAACAAGCTCTAAGCATCTCTTTGAGCATGCCTTAACACATGCTGGCTCATCTCCATTACATAAAATACACTTATATGCCTTATCTTCCATCAATATAGCTCCAAATGGACAAGCCAAAGCACACAAACCACAACCAATGCAAATATCTTCATTCAAATATACATAACCATCTTTATGCTCAATTGCTGAGACGGGACAAACTTCCTTACATGGGGCTGAGGCACAATGTTGGCAGACAATTGGAATGTATTTGCCATCCTTCTCCATTATGCTTATTCTTCCAACTTTATTTTTTTCCATGCATGCTTTAACACAATCTCCACAGTTATCGCAGTTAAAGTTTGTCATGATTATTTTTTTCATCCCTATCACCTTAATTATTTTAGTTTTATGTCAAAAAAGAAATTTTAAATTAAATCCCTAATAGCTTACACTTCTCATCAATATATCTCTGAATGAACCTTTAATAAAGGTTCATCAAAGCTAACACCTCCGAGCGTAGGCGAGGAGGTGTAAAATTAATTTAAAGTCCCAATAATTTACATTTCTCATCAATATACTTTTGAATTCTCTCAATATCTTCATCAGTTAAATGTCTATATCTCTTTTGCATCTTCAAATACTCTTTAACCGGTTTCCTCTTAGCTGGTTTATAGGTTATTCTAAACTCTCCATTTTCAATTTCGTAGAGTGGGAAGATTCCAGTTTCTACTGCCAATCTACCAATCTCTATGGTTTTTTCTGGTGGGTAACCCCAGCCAGTAGTACATGGTTGTAAGACCTGTATAAATTTAGGTCCTTCAATGCTTAATGCCTTTTTAACCTTTCTCATAAAGTCCTCTGGATATGATATACAAGCGGTAGCAACATAAGGGATTCCATGAGCCGCCATTATCATAGCCACATCTTTTTTGGGTCTATCCTCCCCTCTAATCTTTGAACCGGCTGGGGATGTTGTTGTGGCAGCCATGAATGGTGTTGAAGAACTTCTCTGTATCCCAGTGTTCATATACGCCTCGTTATCATACATTATATATAACATATCATGCCCTCTCTCCATTGCCCCACTCAATGACTGGAAACCAATGTCTGCTGTTCCACCATCTCCTCCAATGGCTATAACATTTATTTTTTTATCTTTATATTTCCCTCTTTTCCTCTTCAATGCCTTTATAGCCGCTTCAACACCACTTGCAGTTGCCGCTGCATTTTCAAACGCTGTATGAATCCATGGGACTCTCCAAGCTGTTTCTGGGTATGGTGTTGTCATAACCTCTAAACAACCAGTGGCATTTGATATAATTGTATCTTTTCCAGCAGCTTTTAATAATAACCTTGCTACAATTGCGGCTCCACAACCAGCACATCCTCTATGCCCAGGAGCAAACAACTCTTCCCTTGGAAATTGCATTTTAATCACCTATAAAAATTGATTTTTTAGTTTTAATGTTTATTTATTCCTTTAATCCAACCCATACTGTTTCATCATCCTCTGCCTTTTCAACATGGTTAATTATTGATTTTATATTATCAATAGTAATATCTCTCCCCCCTAAACCAACAATGTAGTTGCAAACCTTTTTATTCTTTAAAATTGATGCCATTTCAATGCCCAAAGCTCCCTTATTAAACCCTAATGAGATGTTTTTATCTAACACAGCAATATTATTGGCATCTTTTAAAAATTCTTTAATGTCCTCTTTTGGAAATGGTCTAAATGTCCTTATCCTTAATAATCCAACTTCTTTTCCTTCTTTTTTAAGCTCATCAATGACATATTTTATCGTTCCACATACAGAACCCATTGCTACTAAAACAGTATCTGCTTTATCTAAATTATAAGCTTCAACTAAACCATTTCCATATTTTCTCTTAAATCTTTCAGAAAATTCCTCATTAACTTCTTTAATTACTTTTTTGGCTCTTTCCATAGCTTCCTCAACTTGTTTTCTTGTTTCCATGTAGCAGTCAGGAACTCCAACAGGTCCCTGAGTTATTGGTCTATCTGGGTCTAAGTATGCGTGTTTTGGTTCATAAACTCCTAAGAAGTCCCTAACTCTCTCTGCCTTTGGGATTGTTACCGGCTCTACTGTGTGGGTTAAAATAAACCCATCCAAACAAACCATTACTGGTAATAAAACATCTTCATTCTCAGCAATTTTATAAGCTTGAATAATGCTGTCAAGTGTTTCTTGGTTATCTTCAACATATATCTGAATCCATCCACTGTCTCTCTCTGCTATTGAATCTTGCTGGTCATTCCAGATGTTTATAGGAGCTGATAAAGCCCTGTTTGCAACCATCATAACTATTGGCAATCTCATTCCAGAGGCAATAAATAGCATTTCATGCATTAAAGCCAATCCCTGTGAGGCGGTTGCTGTAAATGTCCTTGCTCCTGTTGCAGCAGCTCCTATGCAAGCAGACATTGCTGAGTGTTCGCTCTCAACTTTTATATATTCGGCATCTAACTCTCCATTAGCTACAAACTCAGCCAATTTTTCAACACATGTTGTTTGTGGTGTGATTGGATAAGCGGCAATAACATCGACATCAGCCAGTTTTGCCGCTTCAGCAGCTGCCGAAGTTCCTGTAATAACTTTGACTTCACACATACTTCCACCTTTAAGTTATAATGTTTTTTGTTTAATGTTTTTGTTTTTTGATTATTTTGTTATTTTATGTTAGATTTTTATTTCTCTTCTCTAACTTTTGTTATTGCATTTACTGGACATTCATTCATGCAGATTAAGCAACCTTTGCAGTAATCATAGTCAATTTTAAAGTTTCCATTTTCATCTTCTTGAATAGCTCCCTCCGGACAGAAGATATAGCAGTTTTCACATTTTACGCACTTATTGGTGTCTAAAATTGGTCTAAATGTCCTCCAAGTTCCTGTTTTGTTTTTTATTGAACTTCCTGGTTCATATATAATTGCAGCAATTGTAACCATTTAATTCACCTCAACAATTTATCCGTATTTTTTTAGCATTTCATTGTAAGCTACCTCAGCGGCTTTTGCGTTCTTCTCCCCTAACTTTCCTTTGAATGTTTCTAATATTGCTTTTTTAACTGATTCAATTGTAACAAGCTTTGTAACTCCTGCAAAAGCTCCAACCATTGCAGTATTTACTATTGGAACTCCTAAGACATCCAATGCAATACCAGTGGCGTCAATTGTGTATGTTTTGAATCCTAAGTTTAAATCATCTTTAACAGTGTTGATTATAACAGCTCCATCTTTCTTTAAACCATCAACAACATTAACACTTTCTAAGAGAGAAGAGTCCTGAACTACTACATAATCTGGGTTGTATATTTGGCATCTTAATGTTATTTTTTTATCATCTATTCTTGTGAATGCCATAACTGGGGCTCCTCTTCTCTCAACACCAAAGAATGGAAATGCCTGGCAAAACTTACCATCATAAAAAGCGGCTTTGGCTAAAATTTGAGCGGCGGTAACAGCTCCTTGTCCTCCTCTTCCGTGAAATCTAATTTCTATCATCATATCCCTCTATAACCAAATTGTCATTATCAATCATTAAGAATTGTTAAGGTAATATATAAAGTTTTGGAGATTTAGACAATTGACTAAAATAGTTTAGGCATGAATAAAAATAAAACAAAAATCATTTTACATAAACTATATAATCAACCTCTAAAAATGAGTTTGTATTTATTTTTGAAAATGACACAACAGCAGTTCCATTTTTAGCTCCTTCAATATAATAACCAGTTTGATTTTTAAACAGCTTTATAGTTGAGCCGTTATCATAAATCTTAATTTCCCAACTTTCATTTAGTGGAATTTTGTAGATTTCCCCAACTGAGATGTTTATTTTATTAAAAGAGGCATTTATGGGAATTGCATCTCTCATTGCCAATTTTTCCCCTAAACCATCATAATAATACCCATCTACTTTGATTATTACATGATTTGCTAAGATGTCTATTGACAGCAATAAAATCAAAACTGATATTAAGAAGATTAAAATTGCTACTGGTTTTGACGTCATTTTCTCACCTTTATTTTTTCTAATTATTATATTCTAAGTATTTAGTATCCAAATCTTTTTATAAAAAATTTTATATACCAAAATGTTAAACATACTTAACATAATGTAAAGTATTATTGACATGAGGGGGAAAGAATGAATAAAATACTTCTTGGATGTTTAATAGGGCTTTTAATGATGATATTAACGTGTTTATTTATATTTCCAAATTTGGATGTATTTATATGGTTATTGATGTTTTTGTTCCTGTTCGGTGTATTAATATATACAACTAATAAATGTCATCCATTATTTGGAGATAAAAAAGAACAATTAATGGTTTTTATACTTGGAACCATTGGTGGGGTATTTTGGGTTTTGGGGTATTATTTATCTTCGGGATTGTTTAATGTATCAATTATCTTATTTTCAACAGCTATCGAAGTCATGGCTAAGAAAAAAGCAAGAACTAAGGGAGATGAAGAGCTTATTGATGAATTACAAATAACTATTTTAGAAAAGAGTGCATTTAAAGCGATATTTTCACTATTTGTTTCATATATTGTATTTTGGGGTTTATCAATCTCTGCTGGATTGCATTTAGAAATCTCTATGTTTGACGCGTCACTATTACCTATAATCATTTTAATCTCGCAATTTATAATTTTTAAGGCATATTATACCTTAAAATTTAGTTAGGTGATAATTTGAATGCTATTGAGGAAATTTTAACATTAGGTTTTGGAATTTTATTGGGAGGAGTTCTTTACTATCAACAAATATTTGCATATTGGAAATATTTTTCTTACAATTTTGGACTATTTATTTGGCATTTTACCTTTATTATTTTAAAAAAATACACTTAGGTGATTTTAATGGAATTAAAAGATAAAATAAAACTTATATTGGCTATTGATTTATTAGCAGTTTTATAGTTCTTTTCAAAAGTGAATAAAATTTATTAAGGAAGTTTGAACTCCTTCCTAATGGAAGGAGTTCATCAGTGCCTTATGTATTCCAAAATATTTTGAAAAGAACTATAATTTTATCCAGTATAGTTAAAAATTTTAAAATGACTTTGCAAGTGTTTTTAAGCATATTTAACATAAATTCTCAAAAAGAGATTGTTATTAATGCTTCTGATTTTCTTATGACGATTGGAGTAGTAATCTCTTCAAATTTACTAATATTGCAAATCTACACATTTAAAAAATTTGCATAGTGAAACAATGAAAAATAAGCTAAAATATTATAGAGCGTTATATAATCTAACTCAGGAGGACTTGGCAAAAAAGTTGGGAGTTAGTAGGCAAACAATTATTGCCATAGAAAAGGGAAAATACGACCCATCTTTAAAATTGGCATTTA
>JAMOTQ010000052.1 GCA_027068365.1 Methanocaldococcus sp. | reverse complement strand
ATTAAACATTAAATCTCTAAACTCTTACAAATATCTAAGATTTTATCTTTACTCAACTCCTCTATTTTGTAATATTTAAATCCAAATCTATTGGCTATCTCTCTCCCAATCCCAATTTTTATAAATGATTGTGGCTCAGTATCAATTAATATAACATTAATACCCTTTTCAGCTATCTTCTCACATGCATCGAAAACCTCTTTAACATAATCCCCCTTAACAGCTACATTTGGCTTGAAATCACTAATTACAATCATTATTGGAATTATATTTGGGTTTTTTCTTAACTCTCTATCAAAAACCTCATAACTTTTTATAAAAGCATCAGCTAATGGAGTTTTTCCACCAGTTGGTAAATCTCTTAGTAGTTTCTCTCCTAACTCTACTGAGGAGGTAAAAGGTAAAATAAGCTCAGCTTTATCCTTTCTAAATGCAATCATTCCAATTTTATTCCTCTTTTGGTATGCATCTAAGAGTAGGGATATTATAGCTCCCTTCGCGGCTTCCATTCTTCTCATTGCTCCCATTGAACCACTTGCATCAACAACAAATAATATATGAGATGATATCTTTCTCTGTCTAACTTTTTCTACAATATCCTCTTTTTCTAAGTAGATAGCTAATTTTTTATCTGCTCTCTCTTTCCTTCTTTTTTGATGTATTGCCGCTCTTCTAAATGTTGCATCGAAGGCGATATCGGTGGTTTTATCCTTTGGAAGTTTAAACTTGATATACCTACCTCTTTTACTATAACTCTTAATATGTCTTCCAGAGCTATATCTATGGATATTATCTTTAAGTTTGAACTGTATAAGCTTTGGATTAACCTTAAAACTCTCATCTATCCCAAATGTCTGCTCAAAATCTCCATTTGTATTTTCATCTTGATTATTTTGATTATTGGGGTTGTTGTTATCTTTTTCATCCTCACTACTTCCCTCTTCAAACTCATTCTTTATTTCATCATGTTTTTTTTTACATCATCTTTTTGCTCTTCTTTTTCTTCTTCATTATTTTCATCATTCTTTTGTTGTTTAAATTCATTAATCATCTGCTCTAACTTCTCTTTATTTAATTGTGGTGGTTCAAATGGCTTTCTTCTCATTCTGTGGGGTAAAGCCAGTTCCATAGCTTCTTTAACATCATCTATATTTACCTTTGTCCTTCCATTGTAAGCGGCTAACGCCTTAGCTGTTCTGACAACGGTTATATCTGCCCTATTTGTCTGAATTCCAAACTCAATGCAAACTTTGGATATAAATTCTAACAAATCATCACTTATCTCAACATCTTTTAAAATCTCTCTTGCTTTAATTATCCTCTCTCTTAATTTATTTTGCTCTTCCTCAAATCTCTTATAAAATTCCTCTGGATTTTCGTTAAATTCTTCAACCCTCTTTATAACTTCTACCCTCTCTTTAATATTGTTTAGCCCTTCAACATCAACCATTAAGCCAAACCTATCCAAAATTTGAGGTCTTAACTCTCCCTCCTCTGGGTTCATAGTCCCTACTAAAATAAATCTTGAAGGATGCTTTATCTTAACTCCTTCTCTCTCAATAATATTCCAACCCATTGCTGCTGCATCTAACAAAACATCAATTATGTGGTCGTCCAATAAATTAACTTCATCAATATATAGGATATTCCTATTTGCCTCAGCCAAAATTCCTGGTTCTAATGCTTTAATTCCTTCTTTTATTGCCTTTTCTATATCCAATGTTCCAATAACCCTATCTTCAGTAGCTCCTATTGGTAAATTTACTACTTTCATCTTCTTTTTTGTTGTTTTTAACTCTCCTCTCTCTTTCTTTTCTTTGCAGATGTCACACAACTCCCCATTTGGGTCGCAGTTGAATGGACAGCCCTCAACAACTTCAATCTCTGGCAATAAATCAGCCAAAGCCCTAACTGCTGTGGATTTTGCCGTCCCTTTTTCTCCCCTAATTAAAACTCCACCAATCTTTGGATTTATTGCATTTAAGATTAATGCCTTCTTCATCTTTTCCTGTCCAACAATTGCTGTAAATGGATATATGTACTGCATAGTATCACACTTTTTAATACTAATTCCTATTTTTGTATGTATT
>JAMOTQ010000051.1 GCA_027068365.1 Methanocaldococcus sp. | reverse complement strand
TAAAAGAGTTTGATACATTCATAATAGGTGGTTTCCCATATGGAAAATTAAATATAAATAGAAAAAAAGTTTTTGGAGATGTTGAGGAAATTTCTATTTATAGTAAGGGCTTAATGGCTTGGACTGTCTGTGGGATAATTTGCTATGCTTTGAGTTTTTAGAAGAAATTATTAACCTCTTTTATGCAATTATAAACTAATTCAACAGTTTTTTCCAAGTCCCTTTTATCTATTACTTCAACTGGTGTATGTATATACCTCGCTGGGACTGATACAACACCAGTTGGAATTCCTTCCCTTGTTAAGTGGATAGCAGTTGCATCAGTTGTTCCTCCCTCTCCAACTTCCCACTGAACATCTATTTTATACTTTTCAGAGACAGCTTTAATCATCTCTAAAACCTTAGGATGAGCTATCAATCCTCTACCAGATGCATCCACTATTCCAACTACTGGACCTTTGCCCAAATCAACTGGTGCATCTTCTTTTTTAATTCCCGGATGGTCTCCTGCAATTGTAACATCTAACGCAATGGCAACATCGGGATTTATTTTAAAGGCAGAGACCCTCGCCCCTTTTAATCCAACCTCTTCTTGAACAGTTCCAACTGCATAAACTTGGCAGGTAATATCTTCTTCATACAATCTCCTCATAACCTCTAACAATACAGCACATCCAACTCTATCATCAAACGCCTTTCCAGTTAATCTATTTTTACCCAAATCATAGACCTCACTTAAAAAAGAAACCCACGTCCCTATATTAACCCCCATCTCTATTGCCTCTTCCCTACTCTCAGCCCCAATATCTATAAACATATCTTCATATTTAATTAACTTATTTCTCTCTTCTTCTTTCATTCTATGAGGTGGTTTTGAGCCAAGAACACCAATCAAATCCCCTTTACTTCCATGAACAATAACCTTTTGGTTTAATATTGTTGGGTCATAAATGCCCCCAATTTTTGTGAATTTTAAGAAACCATTGTCATCTATGTATTTAACCATCAAACCAATTTCATCCATATGGGCGGCTATCATAATCTTCTTCCCATTATTTCCTCTCTTTGCTATTAAGTTCCCAAATTTATCAACTTCAACGGAATCGCAGTATTTTTCTAACTCTTTTTTCATAAACTCTCTAACACTATCCTCTCTCCCGGATATTCCATGTAGTTTTGAGAGTTTTTTTAAATACTCAACTACCATACGCTTCACCTAACAATATCTTATTATAACCTGCATTATCAGATAATAAGTGAAGTGGAATAAAATACTTGTGGTGATATTATGGAAGAGACCAACATGAAAATTTTATTAATGGGAGGGACTAAGGATAGCGTTGAAATTGGTAAAAAATTAAGGAATTTGGGAAATTTGTTTGTTGTATATACTTCAACAACTGACTATGGTGGAAAATTGGGGGAGGAGTTTGCCAACAAAGTGATAACAAAGCCATTAGACAAAAATAAGCTGAAAGAGATTGTAAAAAAATATAACATTGATGTTTTAATTGATGCCACTCATCCATTTGCTGTAAATGCAAGTAAAAATGCCATGGAGGTTTGTAAAGAACTTAACATAGAATATGTTAGATTTGAGAGAAAAGAAGAGAAAATAACGCATCCAAATGTTGTATATGTTAAAGATTTTAAAGAAGCGGCAGAATTGGCTAAAAAATCAAATAAAGTATTTCACATGGCTGGAATTAAGAATTTAAAGACGGTTGTTGATATTGTTGGAAAGGATAGAGTTATAGCAAGGGTCCTCCCTATATCTGTAAGTGAGGCGTTAAAGATTTTACCTCAAAAAAATATTGTGGCTATGTATGGGACTTTTTCTAAGGAACTTAACAAATATTTAATAAAAGATTATAACTGCGATGTGATAATAACCAAGGATAGTGGAGAAAGTGGGGGTTTTAAAGAAAAAGTTTATGGAGCTTTGGAGGCAGGAGCTAAGGTTATAGTTGTTGAGAGGCCAAAAATTGATTATCCAGTGTGCTTTAAAGATATTGACGAAGTAGTTAATTATATTAAAAGCTTTGTTATCTTAGTTTAAATTAATAACATAAGCTTAATATTACAATTACAATTATCAAGAGTTGATAAAATGAGCCAAATTATTAATGATGATTATAAAGAATTCTTAAAAAAATTAAGAGAGAGGCATTTAAAAAAGAGAAAAGTTAAAGATAAAAATAAGCCAATTGCAGTGTGGATGCAAGATGATATATATAGAGATTTCAGCATAGGAAAATCCCTCACAATAATTTTAAGGACAGAAGGATGTTATTATGCAAGAGAGGGGGGCTGTTTAATGTGCTCTTATTTAATGGACTCTTCCCCTGAAAAAATAACTGCTGAAAATATAATAAATCAATTTAACTATGCAATTGAAAAGTATAAAGAAAAAATAAAAGATTTAAAAGATTTTAGCGTCAAGATATTTACATCTGGAAGTTTTTTGGATGATAGAGAAGTGCCTAAAAAAGCAAGGGAATACATTTTCAAAAAACTCAGTGAGTTTAAAAATTTAAAAGAGGTAGCTATTGAATCAAGACCTGAATTTATTGATGAATACAAATTAGAAGAAATTAAAAACTATTTAGATGTTAATGTTGAAATTGGTGTAGGAATAGAGAGTTTTAATGAAGAAATTAGGGAGAAAGCAATTAACAAAGGAATAACAAATGAGCAAATAATTAAAGCCATAAAATTGGCTAAAAGATATAATATAGGGATAAAAGCTTATCTACTAATAAAACCTTTGTTTATAACTGAAAAAGAGGCAATAGAAGATGCCATATACTCAGCAAATAAGTGTATAGAGTTAGGATGTTCAAGAATATCTTTCTGCCCTGCCACAATTCATAAAGGTAGTTTAATGGAGTATTTTTGGAATAAAAATCAATATCGCCCCCCATTTCTATGGAGTATTATTGAGATATTGAAAGAGGTTAAAGAAAATAATCCAAATGCGTTAATTATGTGTGATACCGCAGGAGTAGGAAGTGAAAGAGGGGCTCACAACCTTTATAAGTGCAAATGCAACAAATTGATTAAAGAAAGATTGGAGAGATTCACTTTAACACAAGATTTGAGTATTTTAAATGTTGAATGTGATTGTAAAAATATATGGAAGGCATATATTGAAGTTGAAAATAAAAATATAGTTCCATTAGGAGATGAAAGAAAACTTTTATTATAAAAATTATTCTGGAATCTGCCCTCCTGGAACCATAACACTTAACTTAACTTGTTTAACTCCTTTTAGGGCAGTTAATCTATCTGTCAATTCCCTAATCTTTTTAGCATCTCCTCTAACTAATATCGTCTCTAAGCAATGGTCGTGGTCTAAGTGTAAATGTAGGGTGGCAACGATAATATCAGTATAATTGTGTTGAATTTCAGTGATTTTTTCCATAACGTCTGATGCATGATGATTGTAAATTACGCTTATACTTCCCGCTCTCTCTCCCTCTAAACTGTGAATCCACTTGTGTTTTATTATATAGTCCCTAATAGCATCCCTTATTGCCTCACTCCTACTTGCATATCCTCTTTCAGCAATTATTTCATCAAACTCTTTTAATAGTTTTGAGGGTAAAGAGATACTAATCCTATCCATCTCTGTCATAATCTCCCCCATTTATTTTTGATTTAATTATTACTATGTAATAACCAACTATATAAAATTAACTGTGGTAATAATACTAAATAATAATTATTGTAAACTATAAATTAAAGTTATTTTAAAGTAAAATAAAAAATGATATAAATTATAACCATCTCAGTATATAATGGGGTGAAATTATGAGTTTAATTATATGTTATTATGGTAAAAATGGAGCTGTAATGGGAGGGGACAGAAGACAGGTATTTTTTAGAGGAGATGAAGAAAAAAGGAAAATATTAGAAGAGAAATTATACAGTGGTGAAATAAAATCAGAAGAAGAACTTTATAAATTGGCAGAAGAACTTAACATTAAGATTATAATCGAAGATAGTAGAGAAAAAGTTAGAAAAATATCTGATTCAGTAATAGTGGGGGAGGTTAGAAGTTTAGGAATAGATGCAAAGAGAAGGAGGGTTTATGCAACTAAGGGAAAATGTGCCATTATCGATATATTAAATGATACTGTAACAAATGAAATAATAAAGGAAGGTTTTGGAATTGTAGTTTTGGGAAATAAGTTTTTAAAAAGAAAAGCAGAAGAGGAATTGAAAAAAACAGCTAAATTATTCCCAATGATGACAATACAGCAAGTAGAAGATGCAATAAAAGAAATTTTTGAAAAATTAAAATGGCATCCTACTTTGAGTGAGGTTTATGATGTATGTAGTGTGAATAAGTATGAAAAGAATTTTGAAGAGGTTGTTAAAAAAGATATTGAAAGTTTATTTAAGTATAGGGAGGAGTTAAGAAAACAGCTTATTGATTTTGGAAAGGTTATGACGATAGTTAATAAGATTGTAAAAAATGGAGAGATTGGGGTTATTAAAGATGGAAAACTTCATTTATATGATGACTACATAGCTATTGACAAGATAGACCCAAATCCAAAGAT
This sequence comes from Methanocaldococcus sp., assembly GCA_027068365.1. GTDB lineage: Archaea > AGJL01 > Methanococci > Methanococcales > Methanocaldococcaceae > Methanocaldococcus. Next base: position 4,486 of record JAMOTQ010000051.1, on the reverse strand, counting down.
ATTTAAAGTTGTAGATGTGGAGGGAAATTTTAAAAATGGTGATATAGTAGTTATTGAAAATGGAGATATGAAGATAAAAGGCACTAATGAAAAAGTAGCTACTGAATATATTATAGTTTATAAATAGATGGATTAAATATAACCAAAGAGTATTTATAAAACTTTTATAAATTTAACATTTATGTAAATGGTGAAACATAATTTAAATGGTGACATTAATGGCAATAGCTATCGCAATAGCATCTGGAAAAGGAGGTACTGGAAAGACAACTATATCCGCTAATCTTGCCGTAGCACTTGCAAAATTCGGGAAAAAAGTTGCTGTTTTAGACGCTGATATAGCAATGGCTAATTTAGAGCTTATTATGGGATTAGAAGGAAAGCCAGTAACTTTAAACGACGTACTGGCAGGTAAGGCAGATATAAAAGATGCAATTTATGAAGGACCTGAAGGAGTTTTAGTCATTCCTGCTGGTGTCTCATTAGAAAAGTTTAGAAGGGCTAAACCAGAAAAACTTGAGGAAGTTTTAAAGGCAATACACGACCTTGTAGATATCCTAATTATCGACTGTCCAGCAGGTATTGGAAAAGAGACATTAATAGCAATATCCTCAGCAGATGGTTTAATAGTTGTTGTAAATCCTGAGATATCATCAATATCTGATGCGTTAAAAATTATCGCCATAACAAAAAGATTAGGAACTGATATTATTGGGGCTATTGTTAATAGGGTTTCTAATGAGAGTACAGAGTTAGGGGTTAAGGCAATAGAGACAATCTTAGAAGTCCCAGTTATAGGTGTTGTTCCAGAAGACCCTCATGTTAGAAAAGCTGCTGCATTTGGAACACCTCTCGTTATTATGTATCCTGACTCACCAGCCGCTCAGGCAATTATGGAAATTGCCGCTAAATTAGTTGGAGCCAAATATGAAGCAAAATACAAGAAGAAAAAAGATTCATTCATATCTAAGTTTATTAAAGGATTGTTTGGGAGGAGATAAAGATGATTTTGTATATAATTGTGGCTATTAGCATACTACTCAACATAATACTTGGGATTAAAGTTATTCAACTCCAGAAAGAATTAGAGGAGCTCAAAAAGGCTACAAGATTGACGAAAGAGGAGGTTGAAAAATTAAATGAAAGATTGAGAAAATTAAAGTCCGGTGAATAAGATGAAAAAAATGCTCCTTCCCATATTACTATCCTTATTTATTTTTTTAATTCCAAACTATGCTCTAAGTCCAGAAATTACCGTTACACCTGAAAAATGTTTAGTAAATAATACCGTATATGTTATATTTCAATGGAGAGCTCCTTATAATGTTGAGGACTTTAACGTTACCGTATATTCAGATGCAGTATTATTTAAAAATTCCACATTATGCTATGCAGGTGTTGCAGAAGATGCTTTAATATTTCACATATTTAAAGGTAAAGCTATAAAACCAGGAATCCATGCAATCAATGTTCAAATGTCATATTTCGGCAATGGAATACATAAAAAGGAGAAATATACTCTATACGTCTCAATATTGCAACCTCCCAAAAACAATTATATAACTTACAAAAGTAATAATAACACTTCCCTATTGAAAAATACAACTGAAAATATAACTAAGAGGAACATAATAAATATATCCAAATTGTCTAAAAGTATCCAAAATAATTCCATACCAAATTCTTCAAACGGAAAACTTAATGAAACAAATATTACCAAAGCTGAAATAAATATGTCAAAGAAAACTAACTTGGATAATATTACAAATGTAAATGCATCAAAAAATATAACACAAAAAGTAAGTAACACATCAACACAAACTAATGAAAATCTCAAAGAAGATGAAAATAATAATTGGCTAATGTATGGAATTTTTGGACTGGTTATTGGGATAATATTTGGATTCGTTGTAATGTATATCATTAAAATCTAAAACTAATTTAATTTTAAAATTTTTCTCTTTTTTATTCTATTATACAATATTAAAATTTAGAATTGACCTTTTAATTTACAGCGTTTATTTGTGATTGCTTATGATTGCAGTAATTCCAGCGTTTAATGAGGAAAGGAATATTTTAAAGGTTTTAAGAGATTTGGAAAAAGTAGGAGTTGATGCAGTAGTAATAGATGATGGCTCTAAGGATAACACTTCAAAAGTTGTTGAAGAATTTTCAAAAAACTCTAAGATTAATATTTATTTAATAAAAAATGAAAAAAATGAAGGAAAGGCGAAGGCAATAGAGAAAGGGACAAAATTTGCCTTATCATTAAACAAATACAAATATATTATATATATTGATGGCGACTACCAACACAAGCCAATGGATATTCCAAAATTGTTAAAAAAATTAAAAAATACTAATGCTGATGCCGTTTTTGGTGTTAGAAAATATAAACATATCCCATTACATAGGCAGGTATCTAATTTTCTCGCCTCAATTCTTACATCGTTGGCAGTATTCATATACTCAAAAAGATTTTATTTCTTTAGAGATGTCCAGTGTGGATTTAGGATAATAAGGGCAGAATTTTTAAAAGATATGAATTTTGGAGATGGTTATGCAGTTGAACATTTTATTGCCTTGCAATTGGCGAAAAAAGGAGCTAAGATTGTTGAAGAGTATGTGAGTGTTGAGTATCATGATGAAGCAATTTCCTATATAACTACAAAAAAAATCTTAGAAGTGGCTAAGCAGGTTATAAAGTTCATTTTTTTAAAGCAATAAAATTTAACAGTAAGCTTTAAATATTAAGTTAAAAATATTGGCATTACAATAAGTTTTATATATGGGAAATTAAAAACAAACATAGTCCTTCTCTTTATCTATAAAACGAAACAGCTAAAAAATAGGTGATGATAATGGCTTCCTTAAGACCAAACAGATGCTACAGAGATGTAGATAAACCACCATACACAAGAAAAGAGTATGTTAAAGGGGTTCCACAACCAAAGGTAGTTCATTTCATAATGGGTAACTTATCAGCTGAATTCCCAGTTAAGGTTAATTTAGTAGCAACAAAACCAATCCAAATAAGACACAACGCCTTAGAGGCAGCGAGAGTTGCCGCAAACAAATATTTAACAAAGATGTGCGGTAGGTTAGGTTATAAGTTTCAAATTAGGACATACCCTCATCAAATATTGAGAGAGCATAAGATGGCTACGGGAGCTGGGGCGGATAGGATTTCAGATGGGATGAGATTAGCGTTTGGAAAACCAATTGGAACAGCCGCAAGGGTTAAAGAAGGGCAGGCAATTATGACGGTATGGGTAAATCCAGATAAATTCCCAGCTGCTAAGGAAGCTTTAAGAAGAGCTGCAATGAAATTACCTGTTCCATGTAGAATTGTTATTGAACAAGGAAAAGAATTGCTTAAATTATAATATTTTTAATCTAAAATTTTTTATTTTTGTTATTAGTGGAGTTTTTTATTTTAATAAATATTAAAATGAATTTTTTGTTATTTTTTGTTCGGCATTATATTGGTTTTTTCAAATATAATGTTCTTCAAAAAACATAGTTAAATATTTGTATAACCAATAATAAATAATAAATATTATAAAATAAGGTGAGTATTATGAAAAAATTGACTTTTATTATTATTTTTTTGTTGTTAGTCGGAAATGTTTTTGGAGAAACTTATAATTTCACAGCCAAAGCAACAGTTGAATGGTATATATCAATAAGTGTGCCAGTAATTGGTATCAGCTTAAAAAAAACAATAGATAAAAAAACATTTACCATTAGCGATAGTATTTCAGTCGGAGAAAGCAAAACATTTAAAAAAGAAGTTAATAACATTCATATAAACCTACCTACTGGTAGTATTAATATAAACTTTTTTACATTTACAGCAAAAGTATCCGCAGAAAAAATTGATGAAAATACTGTTAAAGTCACAATAACAGGAAGCACATCTGGAATTTTAGGGAGCAATTATAAAGTTTCTTATAGCGGAACAGTAAATGGGCAACCACCAGATAAGAACTACGGAGACACCATGGTTTGGTATTTTAGTATTAAAAACGATACAACGACAGATTCAGAGAGTGAGGCAAGTTCAACAACATCAGACACAACCACTTCAACAAATTCAACAACAAAAACTCCAATTCCCCCATTAGCCATAGTTCTGACTTTAATAGCAATTTCAACAATTGTTCTAAGAAAATTTAGTAAACATATCTGATTATTTCCCTTGTTTTTTATTATTTTTTTATTTTTGGGAACTTATTATAGTGGTGTTTTATATTAAATGTTATTATATTAATCCAAATATTCAACTTCACATAGAAAATAAAAAGTTTATATAACCTCCCTTATAGTAATAATTATCCAAAAATAAAAAGGGGAGAGTATGAAATTCATTGCATGGTTAGATGAATTATCAAATAAAGATGTAGATATTGCAGGAGGTAAAGGAGCTTCATTAGGAGAGATGTGGAACGCTGGATTGCCAGTCCCACCAGCATTTGTCGTTACC
>JAMOTQ010000050.1 GCA_027068365.1 Methanocaldococcus sp. | reverse complement strand
CAAGCTCTCCCTCCATCTCGTTAGCAACAACCTCCTTTCCTGTTGGTGGCAAAACACCAGTAACTGCCCCATCAAAGATAATTTTATCTAAAAAAGAGTATTTATCAAACGGCTTTGGTATCTGCTCCTTAGTCATAGCCGGTGTCATCTTTGCTGGGGGGACACCTGCCTTCATACATCCTTGGGCTAAGGCAATAATCATTTCCCCAACCTCTTCTGGAGAGGCAAAACCCGCAGTAACCCCTGTACTTCTAACGACAAAGTGTAAGTCATCAACGGTTAAACCAGCTTTTTTTAAACTCTCCAATAAAACCTCTTTAACCATATCTGCTACTGCCTCTCTTGTTAATTTAACCCCCCATAATGTCTCTCCAAAGACCTCCTCTCCCTTTTTTGGTTTTCTAACGTCCCTCGTCATTTTCACATGCTTACTAACAATGTAGGTTTTACCGGTGTCCATATTTGTGGCTGTTATGATGGATTTTGTCGTTGTATTTCCCAACTCAACTGATGCCACTATATAGTAAGGATTTCTTTTTAATTCAATCAAATCTACACTTTGAGATTTTGCATAAGCAATTTTTGGCTTCTTTTTAAATAATCCTGATATGACATCAAAGATTCCCATGCTACCCCACCTATAAAATCTTGCAAATAAGTATTTATTTATAACTTATAGTTTATAAAATCTCTCTTGCGAATTTCTTAGCCAATGCTATAATTGAGACGATTGGCGGAACTCCCAAAGCTTCCTTAAATAGAGAGGCATCACAGACATAAAGCCCCTCTTTAACTTCAAACTCATCAACAACTAAGCTTAAACTTCCCCCGGGATGAGAACCTCTTGGTATGGTTGTGTATATATCATCAACACCTACCTTATATAAATACTTTGTTGCTTTACCAATACCTTTTACAAAAGTTTTAAAATCTTCTTTAGTTATTTCTTTTCTAACATTATTATCTAAAACCACCCCGTTATTTTCATCTTTAATCTTTATCATAATCCCTATAATATCTTTTTCTTTTACATCCTTATAATCTTTTTTTATTTCATTAAGTAGGAGTTTTGAGTAATGAGTTGCTAAAATAAAATTCTTATATTTTTTATAAGCAAGCATAGAAATGTTTTTATTTAAATAGATATCTTTTAAAATTCCTCCAACAGTTATAAAAGTGTCTACAAATAGATTTTTTCCAATATTTTCATCATCAATTAGATTTTTCAAAATTCTTGGACTATTTATTCCTCCAGCAGATATTATAATATTTTTTGCCTTAACTTTTCTACCTTCATCTTCCAATATTTCATAATAGTTGTTATAATTTATCTCCTTTATGTTAAATTTAGTGATTATATCTACCTTTGATTCGTTTAGGTAGTTTAAAGGCGTCCATTTTGCTTTGCATATTTTTTTAGCACAATTTCCACATTTATTACATTTATCAAAATCAATAAATTTCTCCATTTTTTTAAATCCTAATTCAATAAAATTTTTATCAACATCATTTAAGAAATCATCTTCTGGGATTTTAATTTTTAACTCCTCCCAAATCTCTTTATAAATATCATTATCTATTTTGTAACCTTTAATATCTACCTTTATGGCATTTCCTAAGGAATAAACAGCACTACCTCCCAGCCCATAGACATAATTTATTTCCACATTTTTGCCTTCTGAAACATAAGTTGGATTTTTTCCCTTTTCTATCACTGCTACGCTATATTTTTCTCCCAATTCCTTAGCAAGTGTAGAGCCAGCAACTCCCGAGCCGATAATGGCATAATCATACATAACTATCACATTAAACCAGATGATTTAACTAAATTATAGGTTGGAATCAGAAATTAATAAACAAAAAACCCAAAATAAAAAAACATAATCTTCTAAATCTCTTCATCCTCATCAAAATACAACCTATAAGTATCTATATCATAGCCCATCTTATTTATAAACATCCTAATAACTCTCCCCGGGTCTCTTGATTTTGTAATTGCCCTACCAACAATTAATATTTGATATTCCTTTAAAAGCTCCTCAATATTCTCAACCCCAACACCCCCAGCAATTGCCAATAAACAATCTCCCTCAA
>JAMOTQ010000049.1 GCA_027068365.1 Methanocaldococcus sp. | reverse complement strand
CCAGACCCAAAGTATCAAATTGGTAGTGGTTTAGTTGAAAAATTGGCTGAAAAAATTAAAGAGGAAAATATAGAGATTGTTATTGTTGGGAATCAACTAACTCCTTCACAAAAATACAACTTAGCCAAAAAATTTAAAGTTGAAGTTATTGACAAGATTGAACTTGTTTTAAGGATATTTTACAAGCATGCAAGGACTAAGGAAGCTCAATTACAGGTTAAATTGGCAGAGTTGCAGTATGAATTACCAAGAGCGAGGGAAAAAGTTAGATTAGCAAAGATGGGAGAACAGCCAGGATTTGGTGGATATGGGGATTATGAGGTTGAAAAATACTATCAAAAAGTAAAGAGGGAGATAGCAACAATAAAAAGAAAATTGGAAAAAGTTAGAGAGCATAGAAAAATAGCAAGGAAGGGTAGGAAAAAATTTGACACTGTTGGTTTAATTGGTTATACAAACGCAGGAAAAACAAGTTTATTAAATGCTCTAACTGGGGAAAATAAAGAATCAAAAAATCAGGTCTTTACAACCCTAACTACAACAACAAGAGCTATAAAAGGAATTAAAAGGAAGATATTAGTTACTGATACGGTTGGGTTTATTGATGATTTACCCCCATTCATGATTGAGGCATTTTTATCAACTATTGAAGAGAGTGCAGACAGTGATTTAATTTTAGTAGTTGTAGATGCATCGGATGATATAGAAGAGATTAAAAGGAAATTAAAGGTAAATCATGAAATTTTAAGTAAAATTAATTGCAAATCACCAATAATAACCGTATTCAATAAAGTAGATAAAATTACAGAAGGAAAAAAGAGAAAAATCTTGGAAGAATTGGATAGATACATAGTAAATCCAATATTTGTCTCTGCCAAATATAACATAAATATTGATTTACTTAAAGAGATGATTATAGATAATCTCAACCTTTCAATTGGAATTATTGAGACGGATAATCCAAAACTCATATCTTATTTATATGAGAATACTGAGATTATTGAAGATGTTTTAGATGAAGATAAGCATATAATAACATTTAGAGCAAAAGAAAAGGATGTAAATAGAATTTTAAAATTGCATAAAGTTACAGCATAATTATAAATTCCTTTTTGGTGGAAAATATGGACATATTAAAGGACTTGCCCATTACTGACAACCATATACATGTTGATGATAAAAATGGCTATGGGGCTGAAAAGGTAGCTAAAATATTCTACAATGCCGGAGGAAAGGTAATGATTGTTTTAAATAAGCCAACATTTGATGGAAATCTAACAAAATCAATGGATATATTGGTTAAAGATGTTGAGGTAATAAACAAAAACACGCCAGTTAAGGCATTTGGCTTGGTTGGAGTTCATCCTGCTGAACTAACATACTTAATGAAATTTATGAGTTTGGAGGAGGCAAAAAATAAAATTATTAATGCCTTAAATTATGCTAAAAAACTTGTTGAGGAAAATGATTTTATTGTAGGCATTGGTGAGGTTGGAAGACCACACTATCCTGTAAGTGAGGATGTTTGGAAAGCATCAAATGAGATTTTAAAATACTGTATGGCATTAGCTAAGGATTTGGGATGTGCTATCCAGATACACGCTGAAAGTTCAACAGAAGAGCAATTTAAAGAGTTTTCTGAAATGGCTAAAAATGTTGGATTAAATCCAGAAAAGGTTGTTAAGCATCACTGTGGAGATATGGTTTTAGAGGGAGAGAAATATGGTATTTTTCCTTCAATCTTAGCATCAAGAGTGAAGGAGGATGTTGTTAAAAAATCTCTAAGGTTTGTTATGGAAACTGACTACATAGATGATTTAAAAAGACCGGGTGTTGTTTTGGGGATAAAAACAGTTCCAAGGGTTACAAGGAAGTTGATTGAGAAGGAAGTTTTAGATGAAGAGGGAGTTTATAGAATCCATAAGGAGAATGTAGAGAGAATCTATGATATAGAGTTGAGATTATAGCTATTCTTTCCATTTTTTGTAATATTTTAAATATATTTCATCTTTTGTTTTGTTATAAAGCCATAACATTTGCAGTTTATGCAAGTGTTCATAATGTTTATTGCATCTATGCCCCAAAGCATCGTAATAACTCCA
>JAMOTQ010000048.1 GCA_027068365.1 Methanocaldococcus sp. | reverse complement strand
CCTTGGCTCTTCAACAGAATCTGGAAATTTAAGTTTCCAAAATCTGCAAATGCCAGAGTATTTTGTATGGATGTGTAAATCTGCCTTCATAATCCCTCCTATTATTATTTATTTTCACAATGGACATTAATTGCCCTGAAGGGCAACTTATTGACCAAATTATCAAAGTTTTTTGATGAAACTTTTTCTAAAAGTTTCATTCAAAGATTTTTAAAACATTTGGAATTTTTTCAATCAAATCAATTGGAGTATAATAAAACCCTTTCTCTTTAAGTAATAAATCCCCAGCATATCCATTTATAAATGCCCCACAACATGCAGATAGAAATGCATCATTAACGGCAAATAAAGCCCCTATTAATCCAGCCAAAACATCTCCTGTTCCCCCTTTTGTTAAGCCAGCATTTCCAGTTTTGTTTATCTTAATGTTGCTTGAATTAAATATTATGTCATACCTCCCTTTTAACACAATCGTTGATTTTAATTTTTCAATATCATTTAAATCAATATTCATATATTCAAACTCTCTTTTATGTGGGGTGAAAATATAGTTCTCAGAGAATTTGAAGTCATTATAATCAATAACTTTAATTGCATCTGCGTCAATAACTGCTTTTTTATCATACTTTGATAAGAATTCATTTACAAATGCCTTAGTTCTATTGTTGGCAGATAAACCACTACCTAAAACAACGACATCATACTTTTTAGCTATATTTAAAGCATAATCAACATGCTGAGAGCTTAAATAGTCCCCTTCAACCCTATACAAAATAAACTCTGGATGATTTAACTTATCTATAACCTTATCAACTGACAAGATTCCAACTAAATCAGCTATTTTTAAAGCAGATAAGCCAGCCAATATAGGAGCTCCATAAAAGTCCTTACTTCCTCCAATAATTAAAACTCTGCCATTTTGCCCTTTGTGGCTGTTACTATCTCTCTTTTTTAATGCTTTTAAGTCCCCCCAACCAACTATATACTCTGCCTCTTTTGGAATACCAATCTCTTTTACGATAACATTTCCTTTATTTATCGTCTTTCTCTTGTGAAAGGTTATAGTTAAATCACTATTTAAATGCCCCGTCTCAACATCTACACTCACAACAAATATATTTTTGTTTATTTGCTTTAACTCGTTGATTTTATCAACTATGGTTTTAAATGGCTCTCTTAACTCCCCTTTAACCCCAGTTCCAATCATTGCATCTATAATAACAGCCTTTTTATCTTTTAATCTTTCAAATACATCATTAACTTCCTCAGCTCTTTTAATTTCTCTAATTTTTATATTTCCAAACTCTGAAAGATTTTTTAATATCTTAAAGTTTTCTCTTGCTTCATAAGTTTTTATCTCTGCTTCTTTTCCTATTAATATAACCTCTCCTTTTCCAAGATGTCTTGCTACAACAAATCCATCTCCCCCATTATTTCCAGTCCCACAGAATATAACATATTCATCTGCTTTAATATTCTTGATTTCTTCATAAACTGCCTTCCCAGCATTTTCCATTAATAATATCTTTGGGATTCCTAAGAACTCAGCATTATCATCAATAATTGCCATCTCTTTTGGTGTTATAACATCTTTCTTTTTAATTTTGTTTTTTAAGATATTAAATACTTCCATGCTTTCCACCAAATAATAATTGTTAAATAGTATTTGTAATAATATATTTTATTTGTAATTTCATATATTTATTGTGGGGGATTATAATGATAAAAAAGCTTAAAAAAAGAGATGTAAAAGTTCCATTAACTGTGCCAGAAGATATGAAAGATGAATATATTAAAAATTACTTAGAACTAACAAAGAGAACTGGAAATGTTATGATTTTTGCAGGAGACCAGAGGATTGAACATATGAATGATGATTTTTATGGAGAGGGGATTGCCAAAGATGATGCAACTCCTGAACATCTATTTAACATAGCAAGTAAAGGAAAAATATGTGGATTTGCCACACAACTCGGCTTAATAGCAAGGTATGGAATGGATTATAAAAAAGTCCCTTATATTGTAAAAATAAATTCAAAAACTCACTTAGTTAAAACAAGAGACCCCATAAGTAAGGCATTAGTTCATGTTAAGGATGTGGT
>JAMOTQ010000047.1 GCA_027068365.1 Methanocaldococcus sp. | reverse complement strand
TTTTAATCTTGGGATGATGACATATTCTAAGGCATTAACTCTCCTCTTTGTTGTTATAATCTCTTCAGCTAAGAGTTTAATTGATGTCTCTATCTCAGCTAATTCAGTTATTAATTCTAATGCCTCCTCAAACTTCTTAGCGGCTTCATCTAACTTTGAACTAACACCATAAGGAGAGTAACCTCTTTCACCAACCTTTCTTCTAACATTGTATATCTCAAAAGTAGGAACATTAACTCCCATAATATTTTTAGTATCCATATCAACCTCTAATTTATCGTTCTTAGCTGCTAATGCTGCCTCCTTAACTGCCAAAGTTCCCATAACTGTCTGAGCCATTACTAAATCCTTATATGCCTCTTCTAATTTTTTCTCAACCTTCTCTCTTAAATCAGATGCTTGCTCTATAATTTGAAAGAACTCCATAATTAAGGCATCTCTTTTCTGCTTTAAAAGTTTATGCCCTTTTTCTGCCAATTTAATTTTATTTTTTAATTTCAATAATTCCATTCTTGTTGGATTCACTCTCTGCATATAAACCCCTCTTCACTTTTATAAGCAAAAATATTAGCTAACATTATAACATAAAAATTTAATGGTATAAATTATTTAAACATTTCCTTAACTTTTTCATCTGATGTATAAACTTTCTTCTTCATTTTCTCTCTATATTCAGCTAATTTTTTTGCAATATTTTCATCTTTTAGAGCTAAAATTTCTAATGCTAATATAGCAGCATTTTCCCCTCTATCAATTCCAACAGTAGCAACAGGAATTCCAGGAGGCATCTGGACTGCACTTAATAGAGCATCTAAACCGTTAATCTTTGCATCAACAGGAACAGCAATAACTGGCTTTGTTGTTAAACTCGCTATAACTCCTGGTAGATGAGCGGCTAATCCAGCAATAGCTATAAATACATCTGCCTTTGAGTTTTTGACAATCTCCTCAACTAACTCTGGTGTTCTGTGAGCAGAGGCGACCCTAACCTCAAACTCTACACCAAACTCTTTTAAAACATTAACTGCCTTTTCAGCTATTTTTAAATCGCTTTCGCTACCCATGATAATGCATATCATCCTTTCACCAAAAAGGTCTTAAATTTTATGTAAAGAGTTTAAAACTAAGTTATAAATAAATTATGGTTTTGATTATAGATTGAGTTATAAAATTATTGGGAGGGATATTTTGGAATATAAATTTAATAAATTAACAAAAAAGGACGTTAAAAAGCTTAAAGTTGGAGATATAGTTTATCTAAATGGCAAAATATACACTGCAAGGGATGAGGCACATTTAAAAATTATTGAGATGATAAAAAATAATGAAAAACTCCCTTTTGATTTGAATGAGGCAGTTATATATCATGCAGGTCCAATAATGAAAAGAGTAGATGATAACTGGACTTGCGTTTCTATAGGTCCAACGACATCTGCAAGGATGAACGATGTTGAAGAAGAATTTATAAAACTAACTAACATCTCAGCAATTGTTGGAAAGGGAGGGATGAAAAAAGAGTTATTAAAAACCTTTGAAGATTACAGTGTTGTTTATTTATCTGCACCAGGAGGTTGTGCGGCTTTATTGGCAAATTCAGTTAAAAAAGTTAATAATGTTTATTTTTTGGAGGAATTAGGTATGCCAGAGGCAGTTTGGGAGTTGGAAGTTGATAATTTTGGTCCTTTAATTGTTGCTATGGATAGTTATGGAAACAGTATATATGAGGAGGTAAATAAAAAGGTCTATGAAAATCTAAAAAATCTTATTATGTATTAAATTAAATTTCTTAATAGTTTAATTGCCTCATCTTTTTTAATATCCTTTATTAATATAGTTTTTTGTGGATTTAGCTTTCCAGCAACTATTTCAACATCTTTTTTAAAAATATCTTTAAAAAATTTAATTATCTCCTTGTTTGCCTTTCCTTCTGTTGCAGGGGCTTTTATTTTTATAACCAATCTCTTTCTCCACTCATTTATTCCTGTAATTTCATTCTTCTTAGCATTTGCTTGGACATCAATATCAATTAAAACACCATCTTTACTCTCTTTAATAATCTTCTCTATCATCTTCTCCCATTTTATGCCTTTTCTTCCATTCCTCTAATGGTATTGA
>JAMOTQ010000046.1 GCA_027068365.1 Methanocaldococcus sp. | reverse complement strand
CTACTAAACCCTCCTCCTTAGCTATTTCAAACATCACAGTTCCAAAATTAACTATTTTGTATTCAATTCCCTCTTTCTTTAATTCTTCAATTGCTTTATTAGTTACGGTTGTTGAACCAACCCCTGGGACTCCTACAATTACTACAACCTTGTTTTTCATCTTATCACCTCAAAAATATTTTTAAATTCTCCAAAAATATATTAAAAAAATATATTATAGATTTAGGCAATATATATTTTAACTTTTCTTATTCTAATTATTTTTTTATTTTTAACATTTATAATCTATTTTAACTTATTGTTTAACAATTTTGCTATCGCTGGATGTAATTCACTCACCTTATCCCTTAAAAGCTGTTCATACATCCTATATACAATGGAGACGGTTAATAAAACACCAGTCCCTCCTCCCAAAGCTCCAATGAAATCGGCTATTGATGCTAAAAATCCAACAAAGGCAGAGCTCATAACGGTTAATGGAGGGATGTATCTTTTTAATCTTTGTTCTATTGCTTTTTCACTTTTTCTAAATCCTTTGATTGCCATATTTAATGAACCAATTCTCTTAGCCATTGTTTTTGGGTCTAAGCCAGTGGTCTCAACCCAGAATATACCAAAGATTATACAGCAAATTATCATCGCTATCATATATATAATGGCATGAAGTGGGTCTGAAATAACACTTGATAATCCATAAGGAGTTGATAAATAGTAAGCAATTCCATCAACTGCCCTTCCCCCTTCATAATGTCCAAGAATTGGAATTCCAAGTTTATACAATGCCAAACCCCAAAGTTGTATATTGGCAAATAATGCAGCTGACAATATAACAGGAATGTTTGAGACATATACAAACTTTATTGGATACTTTCCAACAGCTCCTTTAATCCTTCCATGAGCCAATGGTATCTCTACCCTCAAACACTCAGCATAAACAACCATTAAAAATACAATTATCGTTCCAATTATTGGGGCAATGTATTCAATATTTGGCATTCCTTGAATTAATGAGCTAAAGAATTTCCATAGATAACCTTCAGGACCTAAAGCCCCAACAAATATCGTCTGTGAAACACCAGCGGCAATAAACAACCCAATACCTGAGCCAATACCATACTTTGAAACAATCTCATCCAAATAAATCAAGATTATTGAACCCAAAGCAATCTGAATAACTATCAAAAATGCCAACAATGGTGTTAAAGCTCCAAAAGCTCCTGCTCCAACGAACAAAACTGCTTCAACAAAACACATTATTATAGATAAAAGCTTTTGACATCCTTGAAATAAAGCCCTATTTTCTGGAATTGATAAGTCCATTTGGATAATTCTAGCTCCAACCAACAACTGCATGATAATTCCAGCTGTAACTATGGGACCAATACCCAAAGTAATTAAAGTCCCCATCTTTGATGCTGTAATTGTCTGCCAGAACTCAAATATTGCTGGAATTTGAGCTCCTGCTGTATAAATATCAATACATCCCATAATGAAATAGAGAACTAAAACAATACCTGTCCATTTAAGTTTCTCTTTAAAGGGTATTTCTTTAACTGGCAGTTCAACCTCTGGAATCTTTTCTAATATGGGAATTAATTTTCTCATAAAATTTTCCAAGTTATCACCTTTTATATAAAATTTTGAGATATTCCCATAACCAAATAATGTGGTAAAAATATATAAAACATTTTATTATTTATGAGTTTAAAATAAAATAAATCAGCTGAGTTTTAATGAAAATATAAAAAATAGTCTAAAAAAAGCAAAAAATTTCCCTTGTAAATTGTAATTAATCTTAGCTTTAAATTCATGTTTAATATTTTTAATTTTTTTATAGAAAAAAGATACTTTCTTCTCATCTAAAAATTTTTTAGGTTCAAAATCAAAAATTAAAAATAAAAAGAAAATCATTAATAATTTATAGTTCGACAACCTCTCCACCTACTGCTTCAATCTTTGTCCTCGCTTTCTCTGAGACCTCTACTGCCTTAACAATCATTGGAATTGTAACCTTTCCTTTACCTAAAACCTTTTCATAACCCAACTCAATTACATCAACAACAAATTTATCTCCTTCTTTCTCAAATTTGTCTGGGTTTTTCAGTATAATCTCTTCAAGTTCTCCAACATTTATTGTCTCTAACTGCTTAACTAAGCTTGGGTGTCTCTTAAATCCATACTTTCCAAAGTAGTCAGGGCAGTATTTTATAATCCATGTCCACTTGTGCTTATGCCCACCAGCCATTCCTCTTCCTCCCTTGTTTCCAGCTCCTCTCCTCTTTTTATGGCTTCCTCCTCCGCAAGTTCTTGAACCTCTTATTTTTTTAACTTTTTTCTTTTTTCTAATCATAAATTATCACCTTACATTTAAATTTTACATCATTTTTTCCAATAATTCGTTAATTTTCTCCCCTCTATAACCTAAAGCTCCTCCTATGCTGAATGGTTTTTTAATTCCTCCTCTTTCAAATCCTTTTCTTGGAGGATGTAATCTAAATACAGGTTTTAAGGGTGTTTCTTTTAATTTAATTTCTCCCTTTATAATCTTTTCTGCTAATTCTTCAACATCCATTCCAGTTAGTTCCTTTATAATTTCTGGGCTAACTCTCTTGTTTCCTGGCAATCTTCCTCTCTTTAAAATTAATTTAACTAATGTGTCTTTATCAATTTCTCCCCAAGTTATGTAATCTTTAACTTTCTGCAACATTCCTTTATAGGTTTCTGTCTCTGGGACTATTACACAGTGATTTACTTTATGCAATCTCAACATTTTTAATGTATCTGCTATATCTCTCCTTACACCAACTCTCCCTCTTATTCTAACAACAGCATAAGCCATATTATCACCTTTAAAATAAAAGTTTTAAAATAGGATGCTTAGCTCTAAATGAGAAAGATTATTTAAAATATTCTTCCTTCAATAACTCCTAATTTCTCTTTATGCTTATCCATAATCCTCGTAAAGTTCAAGCTCTTTAATGCTTCAAATGTAGCCATTGCGAAGTTGTATGTCGTTCTCGTCTCTCCAAATGTCTTTGTCCAAACATCTTTAATTCCTGCCAAACCAAGAACTGCCTTAGCAACATCCCCAGCAACTAAACCAACTCCTTTTGGAGCAGGCAATATCTCTATTGCAGTACTACCACACTTTCCATAACCTTTGTATGGAATTGAGTGAGGTGTTCCACAACCACACTCCCAAGAACCACAACCTCTCTTAACTCTAATAATGTTTTTCTTTGCCTGAGCTATTGCCTTTCTTATTGCTGGACCAACTTCCTTTGCCTTACCTTTTCCAACACCAACATAACCATTTCTGTTTCCTACAACAACTGTAGCTCTAAACCTTGCTCTCCTTCCTGACTTGTGCATTCTCTGAACTAACTTAACATCTAAAACCTTCTCTTCCAAATCTGGAAGAAGAGCATCGACAATCTCTGGCTCTAAAATTGGTAAGTTGTTATCTAAGATGTAATCGATATCAGTTATCTGCCCTTCTTTAACCATTCTTCCAACGGTGGTTTTTGGTTCCCACTCTTCTATATTAAACCTCATCATCTCACCTTAAAACATACTGTCTATTTTTGCCTTTATTTCTTCAAAGTGTTCTGGCAATTTTTCTGGTTCTAATCCCTTCTCTAAATATTTTGAAAACTGTTTCTTGTATCTTTCTTCATCCTGTTCTTTTAACATTTCAGCATATGCCTTTATGTGTTCTCCTCTTATCCTATCTTCTGATGGTAATATCTCCTCTCCGTGTGGAATTTCCATCCCAGCATCTAACGCTCCTTTTAATATTGCAAATATCGCATTACCTTTTGTAGCCCTGTGTAGTCCAGTATCTAAAACTGCTTCAGTATAACCTTTAGCTAATGCTTTCTTACCCAATAAATAACCTGTTAAGTATGCTGATGGCAAGTTTCCTGTGTGTCCTTTGTATCCTAACTTGACTAACTCTTTTGAGTGTGCTGAAACAACTGTTTTGTCTCCTTTTTCATCATACAACACAATTTGTGCAATGCAGTGATTCAAAGTTTTTCTTGCTACCAATCTCGGTTTTCCTGATGATAATAACCTTAACCTCTTTCTGTAATCTGTCTTAGCTTCTCTTCTTCTTCTAAATTTGACTCTATAAATTGGACCTTTTGCCATGTCTTCTCACCTTCCTACTTAAAAATTATTTAAGTTATTTTAGAAGTTCATGCTCTTTCATGTATAAGAAGAGGTGGCTTCTACTTCTGAATGCTCCTCCTTTTGCCATTCTGTAAAGTTTTCTATAAACTTTTCTATCAATTTTTCCAGAATCCCTCAACTGTTTGAGTGTTTTTCTTAAAGCTCTAACCGTAGCCATCCATTTCTCTTTTGGTGGAGTTCTTGCTCCTGCCGCTCCTCTCCTTGAACCTGGTCCTCTTCTTCTACCTTTCTTTCTCTGCTCCTTTAATTTTTTAACTCTTGCACTGCTAATTCCTTTTTTCTGTTTCTTCTTAATAATTCCTGCTTTAATTAAAGCTCTTATATCATCTTTTGACATTGCCATTTTAACTTTTTCTAATTGTGTTGGGTCAATCCAAACTCTCTCTATCCCACATTTTAATATCTCAGCTGCTATTCTTCTCTGAATGGATACATCCATGATTATCACCTTACGATAAAAGCAGATTTATCTTTAAAGAGTAAAGAGTTAAAAATAACACTGTTTATTCATTAGCTTCATTAACTTCAACTTCATGTTTTTCAACTAACTTTAATAACTCTTCCTGTTTCTCTTCTGAGATGTTTAATATTCTTATTCCTAATTCTCTCGCTCTTTTAATAATTTCAATTTTCTTTCTTTTACCAACTGTTGAAGCTATTCTCGCTCCTTGTGTTTCTGGATTTAACTTCTCTAAGTCCTTTACATTGTAAACTAAAACATCCTCCAATCCACTTGGGTGTAAGCCCCTAACTGCCTTAGGACTTCTATATCCAACCTCAACAACTGGGGGCTTTTCTTTCCACTTCAATCTCATCTTGCTGTGTCTTCCTTTTGGTCTTCTCCACTTCTCCCCTAATCTTTTGTGTCTGTGTGCCTCTTGCCTTATAAAATCAGGTTTTTTCATTTTTAATTTAAATCTCAACCTTAATAACCTGTTCATAACTCTCCCTCAACTACATTTTTTAGATAACTTTTCCAGCTTTCTCTACGATGTAAATTCCATCTTGGAAGACCCTTGGGTCTCTTCCTTTAATTCTTGTTGCCTGCTCTATGTTAGCAGCTGTCTGCCCAACTTTTTCCTTGTCAATTCCTGTAACTATAACATCCTCTCCACTAACCTTAACGGTAACTCCTTCCATAATTTTTGCTCTTCTTGGGTGTTTCTCCCCTAAGAAGTTTTCAATAATAACCTCATTACCCTTAACGCTAACTTTCATTGGGAAGTGTGCATATCTAATCTTTAATTTGTATGTAAAGCCCTCGGTAACTCCCTTAATCATGTTACTTATATGGGCTCTTATAGTTCCAATCATTGCCTTGTCTCTTTTTCTTGGATATTCGCAAAATATAACAACTTCATCCCCTTCTTTTTTAATTTTGACATTAGAATGTTCAAATTTCCTTCTTAATTCTTTTCCTCCACTTTTCACAACAACTTCGTTATTGTTTACCTCAACCTGAACATTTTCGGGGATTTTTATCCTCTCCTCAATATATGCAGCAACTGGCATAAACTCACCTCAAAATTAAATTTAATTTAGAACGTGTTTAATAGACATAAGCCAATAATCTTCCTCCTAAGCCCTTCTTTTTTGCTTCTTCGTGGCTCATAACTCCCTGTGTTGTTGAAACAATCAATATACCGAAGTCCCTTGCTGGTAAATATCTCTTTTCAAACTTTTCATATCCAAATTTTTTAACTGGAAATCTTGGTTTTATAGCTCCACACTTGTTTATCTTCCCTATTAACTCAACTTTAAATATTCCTCCTCTGCCATCTTCTATAAATTCAAACTCTCCTATGTAGCCGTTATCTTGCATAACTTTTAAAACCCTCCCGATTAACTTAGACGCTGGTTTTATATAAACTACTTTTTTACCCACTCTCTCACAGTTAGAGATATGGTTTAATGCGTTTGCTAGTGGGTCCATTAAACTCATGTTTTCCCTCCATTAAGAATTTTTAGTAAAGAGTGTTTTGGTTTAATCTAATTTTTTAAATCCTAATTTTTGAGCTATTTCCCTAAAACATTGCCTACAAAGATTTAAACCATACTTTCTAATTAAACCTGGACCTACATGCCCACATCTATCACATGGTCTAATTCCATAACCATATTTCTTTTTCCATGGTTTTTTTGCCATCTACATCACCTTTTATTGTGTTTCTTCTTCCTCCAATAATCTCTCAACTTTAACCCCAAATGTTTTTTCTATAAATTCAATTGCCTCCTCTCTTGTTAATCTATGCTTTCTTGGAATCTTAGCTCTACATCTCTTTCTTCTCTTAACTCTAAATCCAGGTCTCTCTAAGGTAACACAAACGTCCATCCCAAAGATACCAATCATTGGGTCGTATTTCTGTCCAGGGAAATCAATATGTTCATGAATACCAAATGAGAAGTTTCCGTAATCGTCAAATGAGTAATCATAAAGTTTTTTACCTTCTTTTTGGAATGCTTCAAATGCGCTCTTTAAAAACTCCTCTGCCCTCTTTCCTCTCAATGTAACTTTTAATCCAATTGGTAATTTTTTCCTAATTCCAAATGATGGATTTGTCTGCTTAGCTCTTGTTCTTATTGGTTTTTGTCCTGTTAACTCTTCAATAACTTGAGCTCCTTTTGTTAATCTATCTCCACTCTCTCCTACTCCGAAATTGACAACAACTTTTTCAATTCTTGGTTTTAGCATTGGATTTTTTTGCCATAACTCTTCAAAGCTCATGTTTCTCCCTCATCTGTCTAATTTATAAAGGTTTATAATTTAATGATTGGTTCTTCATCTCCAACAACGAAGACGTAATCTTTAACGGTTTTAAATTTCTCTCCATCCATGTTTTCTAATGTAACTATATCTGGATATATTCCTCTTCTCTCAATCTCAACGATTTTAGCAAAATCACCGACGTGTTTTCCTCCTGTAATGTATGCCAATTTACCAACTTCAAATGGTATATGTGCCTTAATTTCCTGTTCAGGGACTGAGATTAATAATGTGTCTCCTGTTTTATAGACATCTTCCTCTGCCTTTGTAGGGTCTGAGACCTTTATAACGATATTTCTCCCATCGTGTAAATTGAGCTGTATGTGTCCTCCTTTAATAACTGTCTTGTTTTTGATTTTACACAATTTTACGTCTGGGTTTTCTGTTGGTTTTAATTTAATTCTTCCTTTTCTATCAAAGAGAACTCTGTAATTTTCATTTGCATCTGGTAATGAGACAACATCCATTAATCCAACTGGAAGCTTTTCTTCCTTTCTAACTCTCCCATCAACTAAGACCTTACCCATCTTAATAATTTTCTTTGCCTCTCTTCCGTTGTCAGCATACTTTAAAATGTCTCTAACGATTAATAGCAATGGTAATGACTCACTCATTGGGTGTGCTCCTGGTAATGACCTAACTGTGAATTTGTGCGTCTTTCTTGGTAACTCCCATCTAACTGGAGCCGCCAATCTTTTTAAATGTCTTTTTGGACCTTTTTTTGCCATTCTTTCACCTTATTCATTTTTGATATGTTTGAATCTTTTCTCATCCTTGTCATACAACTTGATAATCATGACGTTTGATGGGTGGATTGGATATGGGACTTCTCTTCCATCTTGTCTTTTGTTGTTAGCCCCTTCAACATAGATTCTGTATCTCTTTAAATCAACTTTGGTAACTTCTCCTTCCAAGCCCTTAAAGTCCCCTCTCATTATTCTAACAACATCTCCTTTCCTAACTGGGATAGCATTTTTTCCCAATTTTTCTTTTAACTCTTTTGATAACATTGCACTCATAACCTTTCTTCTCAGATGGAGAGGAGCATTAAATAATGCTTTTCTCTGCTTTCTTGGTTGTTTTGACTTTGTAAAAGCCATAATTTTCACCTTTAAGATTTGTTTAAGTAATTTATACAATTATTTTAGCAATTCTTGCAATACCTGGCCATCTTTCAGCCGCTTCTTTTGCTACGGGACCTTTAATATCTGAACCCTTTGGGTTTCCGTCTGGTGTTACTATAACAACTGCATTATCTGCAAATTTAACTCTTGTTCCATCTGGTCTTCTAATTTCTTTTCTCTGTCTAATAACAACTGCTGGTAAAACCTGTTTTCTCATTTCAGGAGTTCCTTTCTTAACTGTTACTATTACTATATCCCCTACTCTTGCTGTTGGTAATCTTCTTGCAACTCCTTTGTAGTTTTTCACAGCTATAATTTCAACTTCTTTAGCTCCGGTGTTATCAGCACAGATACATCTTGCTCCAACAGGCAAAGCCCTAACAGGTTTTGAACCAATTGCTTTCATGTTTTTCACCTTTTGGATTTATGAATCAAATTTATTCTTCTCCTCCTTTAACTTCATCAACTCTTCCCAATTTTTCTACTACAACAAATGATTTTGTTTTACTTATTGGTCTACATTCCATAACTCTTACGATGTCTCCTGCTCTTGCGTGTATACATGGTGGGTTGTGTGCTGCTAATTTTGCAGTTCTTCTTTCATACCTTTCATATTTTTTGAGGTATTTTACTACTTCTCTCTGTATAATTACCGTGTTATGTGGTTTGTCGCTAACTACAACCCCAACAAAACTCTGCCCTCTTACTGGTAAGTTTCCATGAAATGGGCAGTTTTTATCATCACATTCTACTTCTGGAACTTTTACTGGAAGTCCTATATTTTTTGCTGCCATGGTTTTTACCTCCTAAGTGTTATTTATAAGGTTTTATAAGTTCGTTTTTAGGTTTAGGATATGATGTTCCTTATTTGAGAGTATTATGTATATGTAGCCACAAAATACTTTATATTGTTTATTTGAAATGTGGCTACTAAATAAATAGAAACCTCTATATTACTTTAACGGTTGGGGCAAAAACAGTTAATATGGATAAAGGATTTTTATTTTTTTCTTTAATCTCTCTTCTGGTCTCCCTATCAATAATCTCCCATCAACCTTCACTTTACATCCCTTTAATTGAAATACAAAGATTGCAATGTCTTTTGGAATCCTCACTTCTTTGCCATTCTCTTTCTCTATCACTAATGTATTTCTTGTTTCATCCACT
>JAMOTQ010000045.1 GCA_027068365.1 Methanocaldococcus sp. | reverse complement strand
ATTATTTAATTGAGGAGTATTTTAACTGCCCAACAGTAATAGAAGATAAAGAAGTTAAGCATTTAAAAAATGGAGATGAAGTTACTGTATCATCATTATTTGGAGCTAAACTTAATCCACCAAAAGAGATAATCCCATTATCTGAGATTGAAGAAGAGTTAAAGAGCTATGGTTTAGAAGTTATAAAAACTCCTGGACATACTTATGGCTCTATCTCAATAATTTATAAAGATGGATTGATAACTGGCGATACGATTTTTGCCTATGGAGTTGGGAGATGGGATTTACCTACTGGAAATGTTATTGATTTAAGGAAATCTATAAGTTTATTGGAAAGAATAGCCAATGAAAGAAATATAAACAAATTATATCCCGGACATGGAGAAATTGGAGATAAAATGGCTTTTAACTATGCAAAACTATTTTTGTAGGAATAAAGATGAAAGTAATAATTCCAGATACCATAGGACTTCGCCCTATTGATATACCCAAGGATGCATTACACCCAACCTTTTAGTAAAATATGTATTTACCCCCTAACGGAAGTAAATGCATCTTAAATGAAAGTTGAGTGAATAACAAATGCGTGGGATAAAGATGAAAGTAATAATTCCAGTATCTCCAATAAACTCACTAAAAACAAGATTGTCAGAATTTTTAAATAAAGAGGAGAGAAAACATTTATTGTTGAATATGCTTAGAGATATTATTAGAGCTTTGGATGGTTTAGATGTTGTTATCATAAGCAGAGATGAGGAGATATTAGATTTTGCCAAAAATGAATTAAAGGCAGAGATAGTTAAAGAAAAATATAAAGGGCTTAATAATGCAATAAAGCAAGCATTTAATGAAATTGATGATGAAGAAGTTATAATAATTCCAGCAGACATACCATTAATTAAAAAGGAGCATATTAAAGATATTTTAGAGCTTTCTAAGGATTATGATTTAATTATGGCCCCATCAAGAGGGGGAGGGACTAATCTATTATATTTAAAGTCAAAAAATTCAATTGAATTGAAATATGAGGGATTTAGCTTTTTAAAACACTTAGAAGAGGCAAAAAAGAAAAATTTGAAATATTATATCTACGATTCTTTTTTAATTTCTGTTGATATCAATACACCAGAGGACTTGGGGGAAATATTCATTCATGGAGACAATACTTATACAAAAAATTATCTAAAAAGCTTAGGAATTGAGGTAGAGCCAAAGCACTCATCAGCTGGAAGATTCGTAGTAAAGAGGAGATAAATATGGTAAGATATCTTACATTACATAGCATTGAAGAAGCCAAATCAATAATAAAAGAGCATTTAGAAAAATTAAAAAATGAAGTTGAGGAAGTTGATTTATTCAACGCTATTAATAGAGTTTTAGCTGAGGATGTTTTTTCCAATATAGATGTTCCCCCCTACGATAGAGCTAAAATGGATGGCTATGCAGTTAAAGCAGAAGACACTTATGAAGCAGATGAAGACAATCCAATTGAGCTAAAAATTATAGGTAGTTTAAAAGCTGGGGAGATTAAAGATTTAAAAATAAATAATGGAGAGTGTGTTGAGATAGCAACAGGAGCAATAATTCCAAAGGGGGCTAATACCGTTGTTATGGTTGAATACACTGAAAGAGATAATAATAAAGTTAAGATATACAAGGCAGTTCCACCAATGGAAAACATCCAATTTACCGGCTCAGATATAATGGCTGGGGAGCTTGTTTTAAGAAAAAATACCAAATTGACACCAAGAGATATTGGTGTTTTGTCAGCTATTGGTAAGAGCAAAGTGAAAGTTTATAAAAAAATAAAGTTTGGGATAATATCCACTGGAAATGAGCTTGTAAGTCCAGAAGAGCCATTAAAATTTGGGAAAATATATGATATAAATTCCTATACCTTAGCTTCATATATAAAAAATCTTGGCTATGATTTTGAGTTTTTTGGAATAGCCAAAGATGATAAGGAGGACTTAAAAGATAAGATTAAAAAGGCATTAAAATGCGATATAGTTTTATTGAGTGGAGGAACTTCTGCGGGAGTTGGGGATTTAACAGAAACAGCCATAAAAGAGCTTGGAGGGGAAATATTAGTTCATGGAATAAAGATAAAGCCCGGGAAACCAACTATAATTGGAAAAATTGATAATAAGTTAATTGTTGGCTTGCCCGGTTATCCTACTTCTTGTTTAACAATATTTGATGTATTTTTTGGAGATGAAAAAAATGTTATAAAGGCAGAGTTTCCACAGAGGTATATATCAGCAAAGGGAAGGGTTGAATACCTACCAGTTATTTTAGTTAAGCATAAAAATGGATTTTCAGCTTATCCAATAACCAAAGGGAGTGGGGCTATAACCTCTTTATCAGAGGCAGACGGGTATATCATTATAGATGAAAATAAAGAAATCTTAGAGAATGAAGTTGTAGAGGTTCATCTATTTGGAGATGTTAAGGTTGGGTTAAATATTATTGGCAGTCATTGTATTGGGGTAGATATAATTTTAAAAGAGGCAAAGTTATTGGCAAAGACGATAAATGTTGGTTCTTTGGGGGGTTTGTTGGCAATAAAAAAGGGAGAGGCAGATATATCTGGAATTCATTTATTAGATGAGAAAACAAACATTTACAATATTCCATTTTTGGAGAGGTATAGGGTTAAAGATGCCTTATTAATTAGGGGCTACATTAGAGAGCAGGGCTTCATGTTTAGGAGAGAACTTGGCTTTAAATCAATTGAAGATATCATAAAAAATATTTATAAGTTAGAGTTTATAAATAGAAATAAGGGTTCTGGGACAAGAATATTGTTTGATAAGTTTTTGAAGGATAATAAAATTAATCCAAAAGAAATTAAGGGCTATAACATAGAGGCAAAGACACACTCAGCGGTTGCCACAGCCGTAGCAATGGGAAAGGCAGATATTGGCTTAGGAATAAAAAATGTTGCTGAGCAATATAATTTGGCTTTTATACCATTGGCTGATGAACATTATGACTTTTTAGTTAGGAAGGAAAGATTTAATGATGAAGATGTGCAAAAGTTTATTAAAACATTAAAAACTGTTAAATTGCCATTTAAAAAGCCAGAAAATTGTGGGGATGTTATATGGGAAAATTAAAAGTTGATGCTTTAATAGACAACACATACAAAACCGTTGATGATAGAGCAATTATCTACCTCTATTTAATTAACTCTATTTTAAAAGATAGGGATTTTAATCCATACTTTTATGTTGAATTGCACAAAGATAAAGTTAAAGATGAAGATATTGAGGCAATAAAAAATTTCCTTTTAAAAAATGATTTATTGAAGTTCGTTGAAAATATAGAGGTTGTTAAAAAAGTTATCCTTAGAAAGGAAAAGGAAATAATTAAAATTATAGCAACCCACCCACAGAAAGTTCCAAAACTTAGAAAAATTAAAGAGTGTGAAATAGTTAAAGAGATTTATGAGCATGATATCCCATTTGCTAAAAGATATTTAATAGATAATGACATAATCCCAATGACATACTGGGATTTTGAAAATAAAAAGCCCATTAGTAGGGAAATACCAAAATTAAAGGCAGTTGCGTTTGATATGGAGGTTTATAATAGAGACACTGAACCAAATCCTGAGAGAGACCCTATTTTAATGGCAAGTTTCTGGGATGAAAGTGGTGGGAAGGTTATAACTTACAAACAATTCAACCATCCAAATGTGGAAGTAGTTGAAAATGAGAAAATACTAATTAAAAAAATCATTGAAACATTAAAGCAGTATGATGTAATTTATACTTACAACGGTGATAATTTTGATTTTCCTTATTTAAAGGCAAGGGCTAAGTTTTATGGAATAAATGTTGATTTAGGAAGAGAGGGGGAGGAGCTAAAAATAAAAAGGGGAGGGATGGAGTATAGAAGCTACATTCCTGGGAGGATTCATATTGACTTATATCCAATATCAAGGAGATTGCTGAAATTAACAAAATATACTTTGGAGGATGTTGTTTATAATTTATTTGGCATTGAGAAGCTAAAAATCCATCACACAAAGATTGTTGATTATTGGATAAATAATGATGAGTTGTTAATAGAGTATTCCCTACAAGATGCAAAATACACTTACAAAGTTGGAAATTATTTCTTCCCATTGGAAGTTATGTTTTCAAGGATAGTAAATCAGACACCATTTGAGATTACGAGAATGAGTTCTGGGCAAATGGTTGAATATCTCTTAATGAAAAACGCCTTTAAGGAAAATATGGTTGTTCCAAACAAACCAGATGAAGAAGAGTATAAAAGAAGGTTATTAACCACTTATGAAGGAGGGTATGTAAAAGAACCAGAAAAGGGAATATTTGAAGATATCGTCTCGATGGACTTCCGCTCTCTTTACCCTTCAATAATTATCGCCTATAATATCAGCCCAGATACCTTAGATTGCGAATGTTGTAAAGACATAAGTGAAAAGATATTGGGGCATTGGTTTTGTAAAAAGAGAGAGGGTTTAATTCCTAAAACTTTAAGAAATTTGATTGAGAGGAGGATTAAAATTAAAAGGAGGATGAAAGAAATGGCTAAGGCAGGGGAGATTAATGAGGAATACAATCTCTTAGATTATGAGCAAAAGTCCTTAAAAATTTTGGCTAACAGTATATTACCAGATGAATATCTAACAATAATAGAAAAGGATGGTGTAAAAATAGAAAAAATTGGTATGTATATAGATAATTTAATGGAAAAATATGAGGATAAAATTAAATACAGCAAATCAAGTGAGGTTTTAGAAGTTGATAACTTAAAGACATTCTCCTTTAATCCAGTATATAAAAATTGCTTAATAAAGAGAGTTAAAGCAGTAATTAGGCATAAATATTCTGGAAAAGCATATAAAATAAGGTTGAGGTCTGGTAGAACTATAAAGGTAACGGAGGACCACAGTTTATTTAAATTGGAGGGCGGTAAAGTTGTATGTGTTAAGGGAAGTGATATAAAACTTGGGGACTTAATTGTAGTGCCAAAAAAATTGAAATTTATTAATAAAGATGTTTTAATAAATATCCCAAAGAGATTGTCTAATGTGGATGATGAAGATATTGAGGACTTAACTATAACAAAATATAAAAATAAAGAGTTCTTCGTTAGATTGAGAAAGACACTTGAAGATATTGAGAAGGGTAGGGCTAAGATTGCATATAGGGATTGTATTTCATATTTAAAGGAGATTGGCTTAGTTGATTACAACATTATCAAAAGGATAAACAAGGTTGAAGTGAAGATATTAAATAAAGAGAAATTCCAAAATTACAAAAAGTATATTGACGCATTTCTTGAATATGGAACATTTAGGAAGACATTTAGCACTGTGCCATATATGAAAGTTAGGGAATTCATCCCAAACATTCCAGATAATGAATTCAGAGATTGTAAGATAGGGGCATTTAGTGGAAAAATAGATGCACTTTTAAAATTGGATGAAAATATAGCTAAATTTTTGGGATATTTTGTAACAAGAGGTAGGTTAAAGAAAATAAAATTAAAAGGAGAAACGGTTTATGAGGTCTCTGTATATAAATCCCTACCAGAATATCAGAAAGAGATTGTAGATGTGTTTAAAAAAGCTTTTGGTGCTGGAAGCATTGCAAGGGATAAGGTTACATTGGACAAAAAAATTGTTTATTTGGTTTTAAAGTATGTATTTAAATGTGGGGATAAAAACAAGAAACATATTCCAGAAGAGTTATTCTTAGCCAGTGAAAGTGTTATAAAGAGTTTCTTAGAAGGATTTTTGAAAGCAAAGAAAAACTCTCATAAAGGGACATCAACCTTCATGGCTAAGGATGAAAAATATTTAAATCAATTAATGTTATTGTTTGGATTGGTGGGAATTCCTACAAGATTCACACCAGTTAAACATAAGGGGTATAAATTAACGTTAAATCCAAAATATAAGACAATTGGAGATTTAATGCTTGATGAGGTTAAAGATATTGAAGAATTTGATTATAGCGGATATGTTTATGATTTAAGCGTTGAAGAACATGAAAACTTTTTAGTTAATAATATTTATGCACATAATAGTGTCTATGGTTATTTAGCGTTTCCAAGGGCAAGATTTTACAGTAGGGAATGTGCAGAAATTGTTACTTACTTGGGGAGAAAATATATCTTAGAGACAGTTAAAGAGGCAGAAAAGTTTGGATTTAAAGTTTTATATATTGACACAGATGGATTCTATGCCGTTTGGAAAGAAAAAATCAGCAAAGATGAATTAATAAAAAAAGCTTTGGAATTTGTTGAATACATAAACTCAAAACTACCAGGAACTATGGAGTTGGAATTTGAGGGCTATTATAAAAGGGGAATCTTTGTAACTAAAAAGAGATATGCCTTAATTGATGATAAGGGGAGGGTTACAGTTAAAGGGTTGGAATTCGTTAGGAGGGACTGGTCTAACATAGCAAAGGTAACCCAAAAGAAGGTTTTAGAGGCGTTGTTAGTTGAAGGTAGTGTAGAGAAAGCTAAAAAAATAATTCAAGATGTCATTAAAGATTTGAGGGAGAAGAAGATAAAAAAAGAGGATTTAGTTATTTACACTCAACTAACAAAAGACCCTAAGGAGTATAAAACCACTGCTCCACATGTTGAGATAGCCAAAAAATTGATGAGAGAAGGTAAAAGAATAAAGGTTGGGGATATAATTGGCTATATAATAGTTAAGGGGACTAAATCAATAAGTGAGAGGGCTAAACTTCCAGAAGAGGTTGATATTGATGATGTGGATGTTAATTACTATATAGATAATCAGATTTTACCTCCCGTTTTGAGGATTATGGAAGCAGTAGGAGTTTCAAAAAATGAGTTGAAGAAAGAAGGGGCTCAATTAACTTTGGATAGATTTTTTAACTAAAATTATTTAAAGAAAGCATCTAATGTTAGTTGCTTTCCTTTATCTTCTTTCTTTTTCTTCTCTTTCTTTTTCTCTTTTTTAGTTTCTTTTTGTTCATTTTTTTCTTTTACATCTTTAACTTCTGGTTTTTCCACTACCTTCTCTTTGACTTCTTCTTTTTTCTCTACTTCAACCTTTATCTCTTTTTCAACTTTTTTAGGTTGTGTAATTAGCTGAGGTTGTTCTTCTTTGGATTTTTCTTTCTTCTTTTCTACCTTCTCTAATTTCTCCTTCTCTTTTTTCTTCTTTTTTTCTAATTTTTTCTTTTCTTTTAATATCTTTAAGATTTCAGAAGCTAACTTATCTCCAACTAAGACCTTTAACTCATCCTCCTTTATCTCAAAGTAATCAACTAAGTCAGCCGCTACTTCTGGATTTTCCTTAGCTAAGATTTTAAGCATCTGCAAATCAAACCTTGCCCTCTTTGATGAAGTGTGAGTTTTTTCACCAATCTTCTTTAATATCTTACCTAATATTTCCCTTTCTGCCTTTGTCTTTGTTAATAACCTAAATATCTTTGGATAACTATAAGGCGTCCATTTTCTATACTTCTCATCTTTTGAGAGAGCAACACCAGCAGTCATTAATGTAGTTGCATACTTCCAAAAACCATAGTTTTGCCTTCTCATAACTCTACCCAAATACCTATCCGCCTTTGATAAATATTCAAAAGCCCTTGCCACCTCCTCTGGCTTCTCATACTCCTTTGGAACATTTTCAGCTATCCATTCTATAACAACATCTGGCGTTTCATCCACATTCATTAAAGCGGTTGTAGCAATCCCATAGTGAGTAGTTTTTAAAATAATCCTTAAAGCATCAAATATATTTGCCTCCCTCCTCCTATCTGGCAGTTTTTGAACTGATTCATAACTCAAATCCCCAGACAAAGCTAATGCCTCTAAATCATTTATTGCACTCCTTAAATCCCCAGCTGAATGTTGAGCAATCATCTTTAACGTTTTGTCATCCACATCAAGCCCCTCTTTTTCAGCTATCTTTTTTAAAACTTTATAAACAGCAGTAGTTGGGACTGGATTTAATTGGACTATATCAACATAAGGCAATAAACTCCTTATCGATGTGGCATAGGCATCGTTTGCAGTTAAAATTATTGGATTCTTTGCCTTCTTTATAACCTTTATTAGCTCAGAGACCCCCCCAGCATCTTCCTTTCCAGAGATTCCATCAACCTCGTCCAACACAATTAAAAACTTCTTTCCAAATACAGAGGATGAGGTAGCGGCATGTCCAACAACCTTTTTTATAGCTGAGGAGTTTCTCTTATCACTCGCATTGAGTTCAATAACCTCAAATCCGTAATCATTAGCTAAGGCATAAGCTAAGGTTGTCTTTCCACAACCCGGAGGGCCTACAAGCAAAATTGGTTTTGGTTTCTCTCCTTTTAAATAACTCTCAATCCATGTTTTTAGTTTTTCTTTAACTTTATCATTCCCTACAACATCTTTCAATGATTTTGGCCTATACTTCTCTACCCAACTCAACATAAACAATCCCTTAAATAATAGTTTAGTTTATTATTTTCTATTAATTTTAAAGTCCAAAGCTAATATATACTCTCTTGGTGCATAACTCTTAACTATTCTTTTCTCCAAAACCTCACAATCACATTTACTTTCAAACAATTTTATTGCATCGTCAAAGTCCTTTCCAATTGTGTAATAGTGTATAACTCCTCCTTCTTCTACAATATCCAACGCTTTATCAACAAATTCATGGGCAAATTTTGGCAGATTCATTATAACTCTATTTCCTTTAACATCAACTTCTCTAACATCACTCAATATTGGTATTATTTTATGTTCCAATTTATTTAACTTTATATTCTTTTTTAAAAGTTCTATTGCATGTAGATTTATGTCTATGGCATAGATTTTTTTGGTATTCTTGCAAGCAATTGAGAAAGGTCCTACACCAGCAAACATATCAACAACCACATCATTTAAAGTAACTTTTTTCATAATCCTTGCCCTCTCTCCACTCAATCTTGGAGAGAAATAAACCTTTGCAATATCAACATAAAGCTTATAACCATTCTCTTTATGTATTGTTAAAGTTCTATTCTCCCCAGCTAAGTGTTCCAACTCTCTAACTCTAAACTCTCCTTTAACTTCACTCTTCCTTCTAAAAACTCCCTTGCATGGGATTAATTTGTAAGCTAATTCCCCAATCTCCTTTCTTATTTTTTCATCAACCTCATCTGAAATTTGCAAAATTACCAAATCACCAACTACATCGTAGGAGAGAGATATTAATCCCTCATCAATCTCCTTTCTATATTTTTTTGATATTATTTCCCTAAAACTTGGTTTTTTAATTATTTTTTTCTTTTCAAGCTCTTTATTGACTAATTCAAAAT
>JAMOTQ010000044.1 GCA_027068365.1 Methanocaldococcus sp. | reverse complement strand
GAAGCAAATAAACCTTATGAACTTGTTGAGGATGTTTTAAAAGAGGTAGAGGGATTTAAAAAATATGTTGAAGAATTATTGAAGGGATAATTTATGAAAAATGTTATAAAACATGATGCTTATGATAAAAAGGCATTTGAGAGATTTTTAAAGAATAGCAAATATTTACAAAAACTTCTTGGCTATTACTCCCAATATCATCCAATTCATGAGAAGTTGGCTGAAGATACCTTTTATGCATTCTTTAAATATGTTGTTGAATTCAATGAGCATGTTGAAGAGAAATTTAAAATAAACAAAGCCATATTAGAAGGAGCTATAAAAAATATTGAGTATGAAAAAAGTAAGTTATTAACTGAATTGGATGAGGTAAATGCTGGAACAGCAACTGTAATGTTCTATGAGAAGTTCTTTGAAAATCTAAAACTTGCAAAGCTAAATAAAGAGTTAAAAAAATTTGCATCTGAAGGAAAAGGGGAAGGGTTAGAGGATAAATTAAAAGAGATAGCCAAAAATACAATGAAAGATATAGCAGAGGAGGTTTCTGAAGTTATGCAAGGATTCAATGCCGTTGATAGCTTTGGAAGAGGGAAGGGAGATAAAAAGCTACTATCACCAGAGGAAAGGATAAAGTTAGCAGATAAAATATTGCAAAACAAAAAGATTAGAGATATTGTTAAAAAACTTGGTAAGTTGAGATTGTTGGCTATAAATGAATACAAATCAAAGATTAAACACTATTCTGGGGAGATATATTCAACAAAAATTGGAAGGGATTTAAAGCATCTATTACCAAAAGAAATAGCTAATCTTTCAGATGAGATTTTGTATTATGACTTTTTAAGAAGGTTTGTTGATAAAAAGCTTTTAATCTATGATATTCAGAATAAGTTGGAGAAACAGAAAGGACCTATAATTATTTTATTAGACCATAGTGGCTCAATGTATGGAGATAGGGAGATTTGGGGAAAGGCGGTTGCTTTGTCCATAATAGAGATTGCTAAGAGGGAAAATAGGGAGATTTATTATATTGCCTTTGATGATGGTGTTAGATTTGAAAAGAAGATAAATCCAAAATCTATAACTTTTAATGAAATAATTGAGATTGCCTCTTTATACTTTGGTGGGGGAACAAACTTTATAATGCCATTGAATAGGGCTATGAGTATAATAAAGGAACAAAAGGCATTTAAAAATGCAGATATATTATTAATAACTGATGGTTATGCAGAGGTAAATGACAGTTTTTTAAAAGAGTTTGAGCAGTTTAAAAATGAACATAATGTTAAATTAATCTCTGTATTTGTTGAAACCTTTCCAACTGAAACTTTAAAGATGATTTCTGATGAGGTCATAAAGGTTTATGATTTGGCAGATGAAGAAGCAAGAAAAATATATAAGTCCATATCTTAAATTAATTTTTTCTCAATAACTTCTCCTCTTGGCTTAACTTCTTCAAATATTTGTGCCTCAAACCTATAAATTTTAACTCCTTCAGCTAACCA
The DNA here is from genome assembly GCA_027068365.1 of Methanocaldococcus sp. Lineage (GTDB taxonomy): Archaea > AGJL01 > Methanococci > Methanococcales > Methanocaldococcaceae > Methanocaldococcus. The sequence continues at coordinate 1,922 of JAMOTQ010000044.1, read as the reverse complement.
CATATCTGGTGGTAGTCCAGCTTTTAAGCAGAGATGGGCTAAATACTCTTCAACATCCCATCCATACTCAACAGGCACTTGTGGTAACAAAAGCCCCCTATAAAGCCCATATTCAATAATTAATCCATCTCTACCAATCTTTATTTTTTCTAAATACTCTTTTGGATTTCTAACTTTAATAAGCTCTGGTGGTGTTAAAATACTAACTTCAATTACAATGCTGTCCATCTCTTCCAATGTAACTGGGGGAAATCTTGGGTCTTTTGTAGCCGCACTTATTGCCGCTTCTTTTAATGCTTCAATTAATGGCATTATTGGCTCTGGAATTCCAATGCATCCTCTCAATTCCCTATCTGGATAAGTATGTAATGTGCAAAAACATCCCCTTTTCTCATTAAATATTTCTGGATAGTTATCTACTACTATCTCATTTCCTGCTAAGTAGTTTTCTATAACTGCCCTTGCAAATTTTACAGCAAATGTTCCCTCTTCTAATGTTAATAATCTCATAATTTCACCAAAATAATTAAATGATAACGCTCAGCTGTCCCAGGTTTCATCACAATTCAGTGAAGTCGGCACTCATCATCGCGTTAAGTTTTTAAAACTTTATTTTTTTATAAAACTATATCAATCTTCTCCCCACAAACCTTGCATCTTTTAGTTTCTACATCTAAATTAACTATTTTAGCATTGAATATATACCTTTCTATTAACAAAGCTCCACAATTTGGACAATATGTATTTTCCCCCTCATGCCCTGGAACATTTCCAATATATACATATTTAAGCCCCTCTTCCAGTGCTAAATTTCTCGCCATCTCCAAGGTCTCTATTGGTGTTGGGGGGACATCAGTTAATTTATAGTCAGGGTGAAACCTTGAAAAATGTAGAGGAGTTTCTCTCCCCAACTCATCCCTTACAAAGTGTATTATAAACAATAAATCATCAATATTATCATTATAGCCAGGAACTATTAAATTTGTTATCTCAACCCAAATACCCAATTTTTTTGCTAACTTACATGTTTCTAAGACAGGTTCTAATCTTGCCTTACAAATCTTTTTATAAAACTCATCATTCCCTTTGATATCTATATTCATTGCATCAACTGGAAGGGCTTTTAACGGCTCTTTTTCAATATAGCCATTAGTAATCATTACGTTAAATAGCCCTTTCTCCCTTGCTATAATTGAAGTGTCATACATGAACTCATAATAAACCGTTGGCTCCGTATATGTGTAAGATATTCCCGGGCAGTTATAGTTTATGGCAATATTTACAACTTCTTCTGGTGTCATCTCCCTATATGGTATTTTATCAGGAGGGAATTGAGATATTGTCCAATTTTGACAGTGTAGGCATCTAAAATTACAGCCACCAATTGCCAAAGAAACTACTTGAGTTGTTGGGTAGAAATGAAATAATGGCTTTTTTTCTATTGGGTCTATGGCTAACGAACAAACTTTTCCATAACCAACAGCATATAAAACTCCATTTATATTTTCCTTGTTCCAACAAAAACCCCTCTCCCCATCTTTTATAATACAGTGTCTTGCACAAATATTGCATCTAACCTTATTATTATCTAATTTGTCATAAAACATTGCCTCTCTCATAATTTCCCCCTTAATAGCAAATATCTCTGTAAGAAACTTTAAGAAAGTTGAACAAAACCTACGGTTTTGTAGCCCGAAGCTTACGCTTCGATTTCATCAAAATGGATGCATTGCTTCCTTACGGAAGCAAAGCCTCTTAATCTCTATGTTGTAAGTATTTTTTACTAACTTTCCTCTAATAGCAAATATTTCAGTAATTTCCATCAATGTTTTATTTTTGTATATTATATTATATGTCCTTTTTGGTAATTTGCTATAATTTGTTTTTAAGATAGATTTTAGATAATCATCAATCTCGGCAAT
>JAMOTQ010000043.1 GCA_027068365.1 Methanocaldococcus sp. | reverse complement strand
AAAGATTATGCTGAGGAACTTTTTAATTTTTTAGAGGTTAGGGAGTTTAAAAGCTGGGAAGAGATATTTAAAGGTTGTGATGGAGTTGAGAAAGAGCTACCAATTGGTTATCTAAAATACATTAACAATGAGTATAAAATAATCTCTGACAAAATTAAAGAGATGAGAATGATTAAAGATAAAGAAGAAATAAAATTAATTAAAAAAGCCGCAGAGATTAGTGACAAGGCAATAAATTGGGTTTTTAATAACTTAGATGAAGTTAAAAATCTAAATGAATATGAGTTGGTTGCAGAGATAGAATATATTATGAAAAAACATGGCTCAATAAAGCCAGCATTTGATTCTATTGTTGTTTCTGGTGAAAAAACTTCTTTCCCTCATGCTTTACCTACAAAAGATAGGATAGAGGATATATTATTAGTTGATATTGGAGCTGTTTATGAGGGCTACTGCTCAGATATAACAAGGACATTTTTATTAAGTGATTATGAGGAGATGAAAAAGATATATAACTTAGTTTATGAAGCAAAAGAATTGGCTGAAGAGCATTTAAAAGAGGGCATTTCAGCTAAGCAAATTGATAATATAGTTAGGGAATTTTTTGGTGATTATAAAGAGTTATTTATCCACTCTTTGGGGCATGGTGTTGGGTTGGAGGTTCATGAGGAGCCAAGATTATCAAATAAATTGAAGGATGATGAAGATATTATTTTAAAGGAGGGGATGGTTGTAACAATTGAGCCAGGTTTATATTTAAAAAATAAGTTTGGTGTAAGGATAGAGGACTTGTATTTAGTTAAAAAGAATGGATTTGAAAGATTAAGCAAGGCAGAGATTCCAGAATATTAAAATAATGGCAATGTCTTCCTTAAATCCATCTCAATTTTATCAATTTCCTTAGCATAATTAATTGCTATTTTTTTCATAACATCTTCTATATTCTTTATCCCCAAATCTTCCAATCCAATAATTTTAACGTGCTCAGCCCCTTTTGATTTAACATTTATCCCCAAGTGAATTTTTGCTGATGCAACTCCCTTACAAGCTATGCAAACGGATAATTTTTTATCCTCAAAGTATAAATCATCCCCATCTCTTTTTAGCTTTATATTATAGCTTTCAATAACCTCCTTTGCTATAAAAACCAATAATCTCTGCCTTAAATATATTGTTTTTAAATCAACAGCATCAAAATGCTCCACAACAAAATTTATAGCGTCTTCTGATTTTATTGGGATTTTTATATTCTCTTCTCTTTTAATATCTTTCAAGTCCTTCATATTTTCTTTGGAAACTTCCATTCTACCTCTAAAAACAACTATGTTATCTTTTTGGGTATTAAAAGTTTTAAATGCCCATAACGGTTCTATCTCTTTCCCCGTGTAATCCAATTTGTCTTTAACAAAGATTATGGACATATATTCAGTATTATAGACCTCAAAATCCATAAACTCACCATGGTAATGGCTTGTATTCTCTTTTAATATCTGGAACCTCTGAAAATACATCATAGGTTATATTGTTTAATATAAAACCGTCCATCTCCTTTAATTGAGCCAATAGACATCCTTTAATGGTAACATTAATTTTAGGAGCATTTTTTTGCATCTTATCAACCATTAACAACAAATCCCTAATTCTTCCCAAATTATTCAAATCAATTCCAGCATTTTTTAAGAGGTTTTCATTCTCTCTGTATGAGATGATCTGATGAACCATAATCTCATCGGCATAGCCGTTAAGCTCTTTAACCAAATTTAAAAGCTCATTGTCGTTAAATCCCGGGATGTAAATAGCCCTAACGATTGTATGAAGATATTTTGAGGCAATTTTTATATTATTTAAGACCTTATAAAAATAATCCTTTCCAGTTAATAATTTATACTTCTCATTACTAAAAGAGCTCAAACTAATCATTATCAAATCTAACCGCAAATCTTTAAGCTCTTTAATAATTTCTTCATTTAATAAAGTTCCATTTGTCTGTAAATCAACCCTAAGCCCCAAATCTTTACAAAATTCAACTGCTTTCTTAACCCCATCCAAATCTAATAGTGGCTCTCCATATTGGGATATAGTAACTGCCTCTGCCTCTTCCAAGTTTCCATAAATCCCTCTTTTTACATTTTTCAACCTTGAATAACAATAAATACAGTTTAAATTACACTTTTGTGTTAATTCTATTGATGGATGATGTTGGGGATTTTCTATCTCTAAGTTTATCCCCTCACAACCAACACAGTGCTTAACAAACTTTAAATTCTTAACTATATTTTCCAATTTATTACAAACCTCATTTCTTAAAATTATCATATCTATCACACAGAAATGACATTTATTAATCTAAAAGAGATTAATTTCCTAAAAAAAGCACTATATAAAAATTTTCAGATTAGTAGTAGCCAGCAGTATTCATTGTCTCCAACTTCTCTTTTAATTTTAAAGCTTCTTCATTTTCTTCTGGCTTTATAGGTCTTTCTGATGCAATTGAAACAATTGCTTTCCCAACATAAGTATTTTTAACCCTCATACCCTCTGGAAACACCCTATTCATAAAATCCATAACCTTATCTATAAAGTCCTTACCCGCATCATAAACCTCCATATCTAAGTCGATATCTGAATCTGTAATAACTTCAAACCTTGATGGCTGGTCAATAACGTGTATCTTTTTTAATAAATATGGGAGATATGTCTCATCAGTGATTTTTAGCTTGTATATTATTTTATCTCCTTCTTTCTTCTGCTCTACAATTTCAGCAAAGTCCCTAAGCTTAATAGCTCTTCTCGTATGTTTTGGTAAAGCACCCAATATAAAATATGGCTCTTTCTCTTTGGCAATAAATTCAACTCTAATTATTGACTTCCCTAAAAGTAAATCCTCCAACGCAGTTTGTATAACCTTTGTATAAATCTCCTTTCCAGCTTTATCATCACAATAAACAATTATCTCAGCCATGATACCACCAAATTATAATAATTTCTTTATTGCATTCCAGATTAAAAATGATTGTGGTTTTAAAGTTCCCTCAATAGGATTTAAGAGTAAGATATTTTCTTTAACTAAATAAATATAAACTGGCATTGGAATATCTTTTTTATTAATTTCATATTTATTTTTAAATAACTTCAATGCACTTATAATATCTCCTTTTTTAAGTTCAATGACTTCATTTTTTATCTCTACTTTTGGTTTTGAATACTCTAAAAATTCCAAAAACATATCTAACTTAGAAATTTCTTCTTTAAGCATTAAATCTAAAATCTCTTTTAACTTTTTATATCTCATTTCATCAATCACATTGTAGATATATAATGGCTTCCCCCCTACATAGCTATATATATACTCCTTCTCATCATTAGATAGTTTTTTATTTAGAAGTTCCTCAGATAAAAAGTCCATAAATTTTAAAGCTGTCTCTTTATTAAAGTCATCCACTAATAAATATTTAGCCCTCCCTTCCAACTCTCCAACGTTATACACATACTCAATAAATAAACTATCTGAGCTTAAACAAAAAACGTGAGCTATATGTCTTTCTTTTGTTAAAGATACTAAAAACTGGAACAAACTTTTTAATGACGGTCTTTTACCGTTCATAACAACATCCTTAATCATCTGCAATTCATCTAAAATAAAAATAGGCTGAACACCTTTTTTATTTAAGTTAATAAATAAATCTCTAATAAATTTAAAAACTAATCTTCCTTTTTCCTTTTCTCCAAATAATTTATTTAATATTGGTTCTGGGACTTTTATTCCATAGTAGAGGTTTATTATATCATTTACACTCTTTGTAAAACTCTCTATATACGATTTTATTGTCTTTTCCTTTGAATTTTCATCTATCTCAAATAATGCCTCGACAAAATTATCCATCGATGAAATATTATACTCTCTAAAATTAACATAAAAGACAGCATATTTTTTATTGGATTTTTTCAATTCATTGTTTATTATGTGATTTATTAAGGCAGTTTTACCACTGTTTAACGGACCATATATAAAATAAATGCTATTTGGTTCCCCTTCTAAGATTGATAAAATTTCATCAATTTCCCTCTCTCTATCAAAGAATTTCATAGTTCCACCAAAAAAATATTAAAAAATTATGCCTTTATCTTTTTGTATCTATACCCAGACGATAATAAAGCAGCTCCAACAGCTCCAATTAGTTGAGAGTATTTAGGAACAATAATCTTTCTTCCTAAGACCTCTTCCATGGCTATAACTAAACCTTTCAACAAACTACTTCCCCCAACTAATATAACCGGGTCTCTAACATCAACCTCTTGTAACTGCTGTTCAAACACTTGCTCAGCAACTGAGTGAGCTGCTGCTGCGGCAACATCTTCTGGTTTAGCCCCCTCCGCCAACGCAGTAACTAAATCCTGAATACCAAAGACGATACAATAGCTATTCATTTTTATCTTTCTCCAATCTCCCTTAGCCGCTAACTCTCCCAACTCTTGCAAAGAAACTCCCAATCTTCTCGCAGTAATTTCAAAGAATCTACCACTTGCCCCAGCACAGATTCCCCCCATTGTAAAGCCATCTGGAATTGCATCATATAAAGAGATAGCTTTGTTGTCCATCCCTCCAATATCTATGACAGTTGCCTCTCCTTCTTGTTTATCTGCTAAGTATGCCGCTCCTTTTGAGTTAACAGTTAGCTCTTCCTGTATTAAGTCAGCTTTAAAGTATTCTCCAACAGTATATCTTCCATATCCAGTAGTTCCAATAGTTTCAACTTGGTCTAATGATATTCCAGCCTCTTTTAATGCATTATCAACTGCCTCTTTTGCTGACTCAATAACATCCTTTGTATAAATCCAACCAGTTCCTGCAACTTCGTCATCTATCATAACTACTGCCTTTGTCGTTGTTGAACCACTATCAATACCTAAGCTTATTCCCTCCTGTTTTTTTCTTGCTAATAATGATTTTCTCTCAACGATTGTGGTTAATGCCTCCATTCTTGTTAATAACTCAGATGCCTTCGTCCTCTCTGTGAATGAATACATAACAACTGGTAGATTTGTATTTTGTTGGATAAGCTTTCTAACTTCGTTCCTAACTAAGGCACCTTCAGCACATCTAAAACATGTTGCCACAAACACTGCCTCAGCATCTGTATTTCCTTCAATAATTGACATCGCTCTTGCAAACATCAATTTTAGGTTAGCTGAACCAACTTTAAACCCTAATCTTTCCTCAACTTCATCTATGTATGATAAATCAACCTCTGGAAATACAAGTTCTCCACCAACCTTTTGTGCCGCTTTTTCTATTTCGTGATAGACACCACTCCACTCTGCTCCGCAAGTTAATAAAGCAATCTTTACCATTAGCTTCACCCAAATTTAATATTTATATGGAAACCTTTTTATTAATTCTAACATTTTATTTTCAGATATATATTCCTTTGTGCCTACAATCAGCTTTGGCTTTTCCAATATTCTACCAAACAATACCACAGGACATTTATTTTTTAATGCAATATCTAAAACTTTTTCATATTCCTCCTCTGGAACTGCTACTATATAAGTCCCCAAATATCTTGTAGCCCTTGGATATGGGAGGGATTTTATCTCAGCCCCTTTTTTTGCCTTAATTAACATCTCCAATAAATTCCCTAACCAACCCCCTCTTGATGCATCTTTACAGGCATTTATTTTTATTCCATTCTCTAAGATTTCTAAATAGGTATTAAATTTTTTCTTTGCTTTATAAACTCTCTCCCCAACATCTCCCTCTACGGGGTCTCCAAGCATAATTAA
>JAMOTQ010000042.1 GCA_027068365.1 Methanocaldococcus sp. | reverse complement strand
TAAAAGAGATTATAAAAATAGAGGAGGAGGGGGATGAGACAACAAAAAATATAAGGATAAATTTGGAGAATGCATTTTTACCAAATATGAGGAGGGAGTTGTCGAGGTCTGCGGAGCTTTTAGATGAGACATTAGATAGTTTGAAGCATGCCGCTATGTTGTATGAGCTATTAAAAACAGATATTGACAGGTATTTAAGAGAGGAGATAGAGCTCGTTTTAATGATTACTGTGGATATGTTTAAGCATTTAGATAGGGTTTTGGATGTTATTGAAAAAGGTGGGGATTTAGACCCTATTATTAAAGAGATTAAGGATAAGGAAAAGTTTATTGATGATGTTTATCAAAATAGGATTTATAAGTATTTAATAAATTTAGATGTTAAATCATTTTGGGAAGGGAAAATTTTGTGTGATTTTATAGATAATATAGTCAATATTAGTGATTATATTGAGGATGTAGCTGATGAGTTGCATATAATTTATTTGCATACAAAATAAAATGGATTTTGTTATAAATGGGTGGTTGTTATAGAGATTTCAATAAATTTGGAGTTAATTATAAGTTTTTATTTATTGTTTATATTGGGGGCTAATAATGTTGCCAATGCCATTGGCACTGCCTATGCATCAAGGGCAACAACATATAGGAATTTATTAATTTTATTTAGTGTTTCTGTTATAATTGGTTCTTTGTTTGCTAAAAATGTTGGAAATACTGTGAATAGTATTTCCTCCAACGCTTTAATGGCTTTAATAATCTCAGCATTAGTTATGACGCTCTCAACATACAAAAAAGTGCCAATATCTTTGCATACAATTATTATATGCTCTCTAATTGGGTTAAATTTCAGTCCCTCAAATTTACAAGTATTTTGGAAGATTTTACTAAGCTGGATATTATCCCCAATTGTAGCTGTTGTTATTGCCTATATGTTATATTCAGCTTATGAAAAGATAGATATTCCAATCCTCAAAAAGATAACCATTATTAGGTATCTCTTATTAATCAGTGCTGGTATTGTTGCATTTAATTTAGGAAGCAATGACTTACCAACTGTCTTGGGGACATTTACAACATCCCAAATAATTTATATCATTGGAGCTATTTTTTTATGCTTAGGAGCTTGTTTGTATGGGAATAAAATTTCTGAGACCTTGGCTATGATAACCAATTTAAGTGTTAGCTCTGCATTTATAGCCCAACTTTCAGGAGGTTTGGCAGTTACAATTTTTACCGCGTTAGGAATGCCCGTTTCAACCACTCAAACAATAGTTGGGGGAGTTTTAGGCGTTGGTTTAACTAAGGGGATAAAAACAATAAGATGGAAAGTTCTAAAAAACATTATTTTTTGGTGGGTTGTAGCTCCTATAATAGCTTTAATAGCTGGTTTTATAATAAATAGGTTGATACAATGAAGGAAATATTGTTAAATAAATTAAAGAACTGCAAAAAATTGGTTATTATGGGTATTGGGAATGAGTTGAAGGGAGATGATGCCATTGGAATATATATAGTTAAAAAATTGATGAGATGTTTTGGAGAAGAAAAAGAAATTGTTAATGTAAAAAATCTCTATTTAATAAACGCTGGAACTGTCCCTGACTTTTTTACGGATGTTTTAAAGGAGATAAATCCCACTCACATTTTAATAATTGACTGTGCCCTAATGGATAAAGATGTTGGAGAGGTTAAGATTATAAAAGAGGATGAAATAATAAATTACAGCTTCTCAACCCATACATTGCCATTATCCATAATAATTAAATATTTGAGAAAATTTATAAATGCAGAGGTAATTATCTTAGGAATTCAGCCAAAAATTGTAGATTTCTGCCCCATATCAAAAGAGGTTAAATTAGCTGGGGATAAATTATCAGATATGCTTATTGAGATTATAAAAGAGTTAAAATTAACTAAATAAGTTAGGGGACTTAAAATGAAGTTATTCAACAGAGAGAAAGAAATAAAGGAAATTCTGTATATTATTGAGTCAGAAGCTCAACGGATTAATTTTATCTACGGCCCTATAAATAGTGGTAAGACCGCCTTAATTAATGAAATAATTAATAATAGATTAGATAGAGACAAATACGTTGTGTTTTATATTAACCTTAGGAGTATTTTTATCTCTAAGTA
>JAMOTQ010000041.1 GCA_027068365.1 Methanocaldococcus sp. | reverse complement strand
TCAATCCAGTAATAGCTTCTTCCTCTTGGGTCTATTCTTTCCTCAACATGAGTTGTATACATCTTCCTCGCCAATCTTGTTATTTCTATTGGGGTTTCCAATGTTGCATTTTCTGGGATATTTATGTTTAAAACATCGCAGGGCATGTCATACTTTAAATACTTCTCAGCAATTTTTGCGGTTATTTTTGCAGGGATTTCAAAGTTTATTGGTATATCCAACTCTCTAAATTTTAAGTGGTCTGAGGTCATTTGAAGAGATGAGGCAATTGACTTTGCCCCATGATGAGCCGCTTCAAATGCCGCCCCCAAAGTTCCAGAAGTCATTATCTCAGTTCCCAAATTTTCCCCAATATTTATCCCAGAGATAACCAAATCAGGAACTTTTTTTAATATCTGGTAAATCCCCAAAATTACGCAGTCAGTTGGTGTTCCAGAGACAGCATAACCAATAATATCTTTTGCTAACTTAACCTTTGTCATCCTCAATGGTTCAAATAAACTTATAGCCCTACCAATTCCACTCTGCTGGTTTGTTGGAGCTACTATGGTTATATTTGCCTCACTAAATCTCTCTTTTAAAGCTTTATACAATGCTATCAATGATGGAGAGTAAATGCCATCATCATTAACTATTAATATCTCCATGATATCACCTAATTAAAGTTATCTTTAACATTTAAATACCTTTAAAAATATATTTTATTGTTGAGGTAATTAAAACTTTTTGAGGGATGATAATGAAAAAAAGAAATATAACTGAATTTCAAGTTCTATCTGAAATTATAAGAAAACAGCCGCATATAAAACAGAAGGAGATAGCTGAGAATCTGGGAATAACAGTTCAAGCAGTTTCAGAACATATAAGGAATTTAGTTAAAGAGGGCTATGTTAAATCAAGGGGTAGGGGGGAGTATATAGTAACTGAAAAAGGTTTAAGAAAACTAAAAAATTGGATATCAGAGTTTAGAAATTATTTAGATGAAATAAATTCAGCAGTGTATAGATATAAAGATATATGGCCAGCTATTGCTGAGGAAGATGTTGAAGATGGGGAGACAGTATATTTGTTTATGAAGAGGGGTTTATTGTATGCATCAAAACATCCAAAAGGAGAGGCTAGAGCAAAAGTTTTGTATGGGGGTAAAAAAGGGGAGGATATTGCAATATGTGAAATTAAGGGGATTATTGACGTCCCTAAGGGTAAGGTAACTATTTTTAGAATTCCACCAAAGATTATTGGTGGCTCAAAAGTGGTTGATTTTGATTTAATAAAAAAAACTATTGAGAGTTCTGATAACTATGTTATTGCAACAATGGGAACTGTCGCTTATGTAGTTGCAAATAAAATGGGAATTAAACCAGATATAAGATTTTCTGTTCCTGATGCAATTGTAAATGCATGTAATAGGGGATGCAATGTTATCGCTTTAATAACTGGGAAAATGGCTGAAAAGGTTATTAAAAAACTTGACAATGCAAAGATTGGATATACTGTATTGGATGCCACCAAAGAACAATAGATAATGATAAAAAATTAAAATAAATAAAAATAAATGAGGAAGAAAATGGTATATAACATAATTTTAGCTAAATCTGCCCTTGAACTAATTCCAGAAGAGATAAAAAGTAGAGTCAAAAAGTCAAAAGTTTATAAATATGACATATTGGACTCTAACTATCACTATAAGGCAATGGAAAGTTTAAAAGATAGGGAAATGAGGGGGAGACCTGATATCATCCACATCTCACTTTTAAATATTTTAGATAGTCCAATAAACCATGAAAAAAAGCTAAACATCTATATTCATACTTATGATGATAAGGTCTTACAAATAAATCCAAAAACACGGCTCCCAAGGAATTATTTTAGATTTTTAGGAGTAATAGAAAAGGTTTTAAAAGGGAAAGAAAATCCCCTAATAAAAATGGAAGAAAAAACATTAGAGGATTTATTAAATGAAATAAATGCTAAAAAAATAGCTCTAATGACTAAGGAAGGAAAATTAACACATCCAAAGCATTTAAAAGAGTTTGATACATTCATAATAGGTGGTTTCCCATATGGAAAATTAAATATAAATAGAAAAAAAGTTTTTGGAGATGTTGAGGAAATTTCTATTTATAGTAAGGGCTTAATGGCTTGGACTGT
>JAMOTQ010000040.1 GCA_027068365.1 Methanocaldococcus sp. | reverse complement strand
GGTGAAATTAATGTATGCAGTTAAGAACATAAACCTATGGAAAGAAGGAGAGAAAAAAATAGAATGGGCAAAACAGCACATGCCAGTTTTAAATTTAATTAGAGAAAGATTTAAAGAAGAAAAACCATTTAAAGGAATAACAATAGGGATGGCTTTACACTTAGAAGCAAAAACAGCTGTTTTGGCAGAGACGTTAATGGAGGGAGGAGCAAAAATTGCAATAACGGGCTGTAATCCTTTATCAACACAGGATGATGTTGCCGCTGCATGTGCTAAAAAAGGAATGCACGTCTATGCATGGAGAGGAGAGACAGTTGAGGAGTATTATGAAAATCTAAATAAAGTTTTAGACCATAAACCAGATATTGTTATAGATGATGGCTGTGATTTAATATTTTTATTGCATACAAAGAGAACTGAACTCTTAGATAATATTATGGGAGGTTGTGAAGAAACAACAACAGGAATTATTAGATTAAAGGCAATGGAAAAAGAAGGAGCTTTAAAATTCCCAGTTATGGATGTAAATGATGCTTATACAAAACATCTGTTTGATAATAGGTATGGAACTGGGCAGAGTGCGTTGGATGGGATTTTGAGAGCAACTAATTTGCTAATTGCTGGAAAAACTGTTGTTGTTGCTGGTTATGGATGGTGTGGTAGAGGAGTGGCTATGAGGGCTAAGGGATTGGGAGCAGAGGTTGTTGTTACCGAAGTTAATCCAATTAGGGCATTAGAGGCAAGAATGGACGGATTTAGAGTCATGAAGATGGAAAAAGCCGCAGAGATTGGAGATATATTTATAACAACAACTGGATGTAAGGATGTTATTAGAAAAGAGCATATATTGAAGATGAAAAATGGGGCTATCTTGGCAAATGCTGGACACTTTGACAATGAGATTAATAAAAAGCACTTGCAAGAGTTAGCTAAATCAGTAAAAGAGGTTAGAAACTGCGTGACTGAATATGATTTAGGAGATAAGAAGATATATTTATTAGGAGAGGGAAGGTTAGTTAATTTAGCATGTGCAGATGGGCATCCGTGTGAGGTTATGGATATGAGTTTTGCTAATCAGGCATTGGCTGCTGAATACATCTTAAAAAATCATGATAAGTTAGAGCCAAGAGTTTATAACATCCCTTATGAGCAAGATTTAATGATTGCCTCTCTAAAATTGAAAGCTATGGGTATTGAAATTGATGAATTAACCGAAGAGCAAAAAAGATACTTAGAGGATTGGAGAGAAGGGACTTAAATAATTAAAAAGCTACTTCTTCAATAAGTTCTTCAATTGAAGATTTCCCAATGTTTATAATTTCTTCTTTTATTTCTTCTGGATTAACATCTCCAACTATTGCACATATGTATTCCCCTAAGTTAAATAATATTGTTTTGTATTTTTTACCCTTGATTTCTATATATTCAACTTCGTCTTTAAATCTTCTATAAAGCATTTCTGAACTGCCCATAACAACGGCTATATGTCTTGAAATTACTTCTAAATCTTCATCTTTTACTTCTCCAATTTTGATAAAGGAATCTTTTGATATTATAACTCCTCCCTTAACATTTCCCAAACTTTTTATTAATTTTGAGAATTTGTGGGTTAGTTTATTTAGTGTTTTGTCTTCCATCTACATCACCAATTACATATTTTTTGTATTTTTTTATGTAATATATGAAATTTTGTTCAGGTATAATGATTTTGAAGTAGTATAAATACATTACCAATATGTTCATTGTTATGACATAACCAAAAAAATACAAAATCTAACATAAATGAGTTAAAATCTTAATTAACTACTATTCAACGCTTTTTCCAATAGATTATTTTTACTGTCCATTATCTTCTCAATAACATCAAAATAATTATTTTTCTTAAAATAAGCATTTTTAATTTTCTCTCCTCTTAATTCAGGACATGCACTTAAAACTAAATCGTAAAGTTCAGTATTTTTTATACCTTCCAATACCTTTTTTATTAACTTATCGTTATCTTTATACCTATGGATAATTCTCCTTATCATAATAATCTTAATACCTACAAACTTTGCCTTTGAGTTTATAATATTTAAGTCATTGATAATTTTTTTGTAATCGTCCATACTTACCCTCTTTTTCATTTTTTTCAAAAATTTGGAAAAAGTTAT
>JAMOTQ010000039.1 GCA_027068365.1 Methanocaldococcus sp. | reverse complement strand
ATGGAAAAAGCCCATATCATGCAAGCTCTTTATTACATCTACTATTTAAACAAATTAGGGATGAAAGCTAAGGCAATCCTCCATTATCCAAAACTTAAAGAGATTAAAGAGATTGAGCTAAAAGAAAATGATAAAGAAGAGATAAAGAGAGCAATAAAAGAAATTGAGCATATAAAATCACTAAAAGAACCTCCAGAGCCTGTTTATCAGAAAATATGTAAGAATTGTGCATATTATGAGTTATGTTTTATTTAAGCGATTGTTATGAAGTAATCTAAGAGGGGTCTGTCCAACATGGACATTTATAGATAAACATCCATGTTGGACTTGGGAATCATCAACCTCAGCTCCCTCTGGGTTCATTGGGAGCAAGTCATCGGTCTCTTCCCCGGTCACGGGGACCCCAACTCCGCCTATCGGTTTAAATAATAATTATCGATGCCTCCTTAGGTCTCCATTGTCACCTTCATCAGAGGCATCTTTACGATTGTATGGTATATATAAATTCATATATAAAAATTTCGGTAATAAATGTCTATAAATATTCATATTTATCTATGAAAAATTAAACTGTTTCAAACGGCACTGCTGAGCGTAGCGAGGCAGTGCATCCCGGGTATCCCAATAGGGCGAAGCCCTATGGTATTAGAAGATTTGTAAGAATTGTGCATATTATGAATTATGTTTTATTTAAGGTGAGATTATGAGGAAAAAGTCCCTAACTCTACTATCAGACGGTTATTTATTTAGAAGGGAAAATACTATCTACTTTGAGAATGTAAGAGGCAAAAAGCCCTTAGCTATTGAGGGAATATATGACATCTACATCTATGGAAAGGTTAGCATCAGCTCTCAAGCTCTACATTATTTAGCTCAAAAAGGCATTGCCGTGCATTTCTTTAACCATTATGGATATTATGATGGAAGTTTTTATCCAAGAGAGTCATTACACTCAGGATATTTGGTAGTTAATCAAGTTGAGCATTATTTAGACAAAGATAAGAGGTTGGAGTTAGCAAAGTTGTTTGTCATTGGAGGAATAAAAAATATGGAGTGGAACTTATCAAAATTCAAAAACAAGACGAAATTTGACAGTTACATTGAAGAATTGGATAACTGCAACAAAATAACAGAGGTTATGAATGTAGAGGGGAGGGTTAGAACTGAATATTATAGATTGTGGGATGAAACACTACCAGATGATTTTAAAATAGTTAAAAGGACAAGAAGACCTCCAAAGAATGAGATGAATGCGTTAATAAGCTTTTTAAACTCTCGTCTCTACCCAGCTATAATTACTGAGCTTTATAATACTCAACTAACTCCAACAGTTAGCTATCTCCACGAACCTCATGAGAGGAGGTTTTCATTGGCATTAGATTTGAGTGAGATATTTAAACCAATGATTGCTGATAGATTGGCTAATAGATTAGTTAAACAAAATATTATACAGAAAAAGCATTTTAGAGATGATTTAAATGGAGTTTTATTAAACAAAGAAGGGATGAAAGTAGTTTTAGAACACTTCAACAAAGAGATGGATAAAACAGTTCATCATCCAAAACTAAAAAAGAATGTCTCAAAGAGAAGATTAATAAGATTAGAGGCATATAAATTAGTTAAACACTTAGTTGGGCAGAAGAAGTATGAGCCGTTAGTAGCATGGTTTTAGATGACCTTTTTAACGATTTTTCTTCTACCTTTGCTTAGTTTTTTAACTAAACCCTTTTTTTCAAGTTGTGAGATATATTCACTTATAGTAGATAGGGATCTCTCTAATTTATGTGCAATATTACTTACGGACATCTCTCCTTCTTTATCTAATAAATTAAGAATTTTCATTTCAAGTTCTGTTAATTTTATGTCTGGAGGAATTAATGGAAATTCAATGATCTCTTCAAGTTTTGATACATAAAACACTTTCTCTACATTTTCTTTTTCAAGTACTGCGGCATAAAATAATGCATAGCCAACTATTCTTTTTCCACCTGTTAAATTGATGATAGTTTTAGGAACAATGTATTTTCTAAAATTTTTAACATTCGTATTAAATTCGTAAGGATTAACTTCAACAAATAGATAAGGGATGTTATATTCTTTTAGTTTTGACTCAATATATTTTTTTGTGTTTTTAATCGAATTTACTGTATTTTCATCTGCATCCACATCTAAACTGTATATTAAAATCATGTTACTAATTTCTTCGCTACCTATTCCAATTATTTTCCCATTTTTATCAAAAATATGATTTGTATGGTATCCAAATGTAGCTATATATCTCATACACCCTCACCAAAAATACTTCTGATGCATATATTTTACTTCGAAATGATATATAAATACTTCGTATAATTCTACGAAATTCCTTAGCAAAGTTTATATTCCCTTATATTAATTTTATATAATGTCAATAGATGAGGTGATAAAGTTGGAGAATTGGATGAAAAATATTGGGAAATATCTCAGCTACCTTATAAGCGATAAGTTTGAGGAATATGCATATGACATCGTTGATGGAGTAGCTAAAGCAAGAAATGCAAATGAACTTTTAGAAGCGTTATATAAAGGATTGAGATTATCTCCAAAATTGAAAAAGAAAGGAAATATCGAAGTTCCGTCTCCAGAGGACATAAAAAAGTTGGAAGAAACTTTGAGAGAAATCGGAGATAATGAAAAGGAAGTTAGAAAAATTGGATTAAGCATAGCACTCTGGGCTTTTGCAGATTGGGAAAAAGATCACAGAAAGAGAGGTGATGAGTAATGTTTTTAAGAATCTCAGGAAGAGTCAGGTTGAATTCCCACTCTTTAAATGCCCAAGGTGGGGGAGGAACAAATTACGTGGAGATAACAAAAGCTAAGGTTAGTATAAAGGATAATGACAAGTGGAAAATCCTTGAAGTGCCAGCAATTTCTGGAAATATGGTTAAGCACTGGCACTTTGTAAGTTTTGTTGATTTCTTTAGAGAGACAGATTACAAAAATAATTTAACAGAAAGGGCTTTGAGATATAACGGGGCAAGGTTTGGACAGGAAACTAAAGCAAAAAAAGCTGATGGTTCTGAAGTTGAATTAAAGGATGAAAGTAAAATCATTAAAAACTTTGCTGATGCAGATGTTCATGGATTTTTAGCTCCAAAAACTGGAGTTAGAAGAGTTTCCCTTGTAAAAACCTCATTTATGCTTCCAACAGAAGATTTCATAAAAGAGGCTGATGAAAGGCTCGTTTATACTGTAAAGCATAATAGAGTTGATATTGATGAAAAAGGAGCAATAAAATCTGGAGAAGAACAAACTGCCCAGATGTTATTTAATAGAGAGTATGCAACTGGGTTGTATGGATTTGAAATCATATTGGACTTAGGGTTTGTTGGAGTTCCTCAATCATCTCCATCAAATCCAGTTATTGAAGATGATGAAAGAAAAGCAAGAATAGAATCAGCATTAAAAGCTTTGATTCCAATGCTAAGTGGTTACATTGGGGCAAATTTAGCCAGATCATTCCCAGTATTTAAACTTGAAGAAATGATAGCAGTTGCAAGTGAAAAACCAATACCTGCCTTAGTTCATGGATTCTATGAGGATTATGTAGAAGTAAGCAAAAACATTGTAGAAAATGCAAAGAAACTTGGATTTAACATTGAAGCATTTGGTTACAAAGTAGATTTTGGTGAGAGCATTTCATCAGTGGAAGAACTAATCTCAAAAATAATAGAGAAATTATAAACTGAGGGGTTGATTATGGAGGCCTTAGTAGCTCTCCTCCGATTTCCATTCTATTCTTTTGGAAAACAGTCCTACCAAGTTAGATCATCATTGTTACTACCATCTCCATCGGCATTAAAAGGGGCGTTAGCTAAGGGAATCATACTGCTTAGTGGAAAAAAAGGAAATAGCTTGGATGAAATTGCTGAAAAAACTGTTAAAGAATTGGAAAATAAGCTCATCTATGTTGGAGCAAAGCCATACAAAAGTAGTATTATAAAAACTCCAGTTCTATTAAAAAGACTTAGGAATTTAGAAGATCCCAAAAATCCAGAGAAAAGTGATGCAATGAGAAGGGAATATGTATTTACAAGAGAAATTTTGATTATTTATGTTTTTAAGGGAAATTTAAGTGAAAAAGAAAAAGATCTAATGCTTAGGGCAGTTTATTTAATTGACCAGCTTGGGGATACTGAGTGTGTGGGAAATGTGATTAAAGCTGAATGGGTTGAAGTAAAAGAAGAAAAAACTCCATTGAAAGCCTATGTAAAGTTTAAAAAAGTATCAAAAATGAACATAAATGGAGGTATTATTGAAAATATGCTTGAAACTCCAAATTTTGGAAATAAAGCAAAAGAAGAACCATATTTACTACCACTTATTGAAAAACGTTATAGAAGAAACTCATATTACGTTGAATCAGATAGAATTTTTGACGGAAATTACAAAATTATTGCCTTTAATGAGGTGATTGGGTTATGGATATAATTAATTTTTTTAAGCAAGTTACCAATCACGAGCCCTATGATTATCAAATTAGGGCATGGGAAAAGATTAACAAAATTATGGAAATTGGGGGGAGGGCTGTAATAGAGATACCTACTGCTGGTGGAAAAACAGAAGCAACAATTATTCCTTACTTATATCAATTCATCTCCAACGATTGGAAAGTTCCAAGATTAATCTATGTCCTTCCAACACGTTCACTTGTAGAAAAACAGGCTGAAAGAATTAGAAATTATATCAAAAAAATTCTTGAAATGAAAAGATATCCAAAAGATAAAGTTGAGGAATTATCTAAAAAAATGGTTCAAGTCGAATATGGGTTAGAGGAAACTCATGCTTTCTTGGGCTATGTTGTTTTAACCACTTGGGATACGTTTCTCTATGGGTTGGCAGCTCATAGGACTGTTGGAGATAGATTTACTTTCCCATGTGGGGCAATTGCTCAAAGTTTAGTAGTTTTTGATGAAATACAGATGTATCAAGATGAAAGTCTTTACATGCCAAGATTGATTGGATTGGTAGTTAAAAGATTGGTAGAAGCTAACGTTCCATTAGTCTTTATGACAGCAACACTTCCAACAGAGCTTAGAAAAATACTTGGCATACACGATGAAGAACCAATAACCGTTAATCCAGAAGATACAAAAAAACCAGAGAGAGGGGAGGTAGTTGTTGAATTTAAGGAAAAATTAAGTGATGAAAAACTTAGTAATGAAATTAAAAAAGCACTAAATGAAAGAAAAAAGGTGTTGATAATAAAAAACACTGTAAACAGTGCCATAGAAGTTTATGAAAAAGTAAAACGGCTTGGAAATTCATTACTCTTACATTCAAGATTTACGGTAGAAGATAGAGCAGAAAAAGAGAAAAAAATTGATAATGCTGAGATAATTGTTGCTACGCAGGTTGTTGAAGCAGGTTTGGATTTGCCAAATGTAGGGCTTGTGATAACTGATTTAGCTCCATTGGATGCGTTAATACAAAGAATAGGGAGGTGTGCAAGGAGAAAAGGAGAAAGAGGTAAAGCAATAGTTGTATTGCCAAATTTTAATGAGAAAGTAAGTGAAGATTTTAGAGAAAAAGTAATTTTAGGATTTAAAGATATCCCATTTGAAAATGCCTACGTAACACTGGTAAATAACAAAGATTATGGAAGAGTTATTGAAATAACTATTGAAACAATTGAAGAGAAAAAAGGAAAGAGTAAAATAATCCCTAAAAAGTTTTACATCGGTGATTTAGAAAATAAAACAATAAGAAAGCTTATTGAAAATAAAAAAATTATGAAGAAAAAAGATTTACACTTTATTCCATATTCAACACAGCCCTATGATCCCTTAATTATGATAAAAAGTTTTGATGAAATTGAAAGTGTCAGTGAATATTTATATGATATATTTAAAGCTCGCGAGGCCTTAGATAGAGTTTATAAGGAATATTATGAAAACAACATAGTTCCTAAAGACTATTACTCTGCCTACATATATTTCAGAGAGTTAAAGCTCTTTTCCACACCTCCAGAATATGAACTCAAGGCAAGACCAGAAATGTTTGCAATGTTGTATCCATTAAAAGATGCTGAAGAAAAAGCAAAAAATAAAGAAACAATTGAGTTTAATCCAAAAAATGTTATTCGTGTGGGATATAACTGGATTAAAAACAACTGGGAAAAGTTTGATAAGAAATTTGAGTTAATTAAAGAATATGGTGAGAGAGGTTGGATATATAGTCTTAAAAAAGCCGGAAAACAACAACCTTATAAGATCTACATAATTGATGACAAATACTACTCCAAAGAAACTGGAATAATGATTTAACAGACTTTAATTTTGGGTGATACTATGGAAGTTTTAGCCTTCAAAAACCAATCCCTTATTGATCATGTTAACTATATGATCGAATATTGGGAGAAAATAAAATATAGATACCTAAAGACAATAAAAAGAGTGTTAGAAGCTTTAAACATAAAATTAGATATCGAAAAAGTTGATGAATTCATGAAAATTTTGATAAAACTTCATGACATTGGCAAAGCTTCAAAAATATATCAAAGAGCCATTATTAACGATCAGGAGAAACTCAAGGGCTTTAGACATGAACTTGTTAGTGCGTATTATGCTTATCACATTCTCCTTAAAAAATTTGAGGATAGAAACCTTGCCTTCATTGGAGCTTTAACTGTAATGCTTCACCATGAGCCAATTATTATGGGTCAAATAAGGAATCTCAGAAAGAAAGAATTAACAGCTGAAGTTGTGCTTGATAAGATAAAAAACTTTGATGGGATGGTTGAAGGTTTTGAAGAGCTTATTAAAAAGTTAATTGGGAATTCAATAGGGGATATAATTAAAAATGAGCCTAATAAAGAGGATATTATCAGATTTGTTGTCGAAATGAGTGTTAGAGCAAGACATACACTAAATTCAGAGAAGCTTAGATTTATTGTTGGAACTCTGCTTTTACCTTTAGTCATGAGTGACTATAAAGGAGCTGAGAGCAGAGAAGGGAAAGCTCCGAAGTTTGCAGAAATTTTGGAGGTTGAGAGTTATGTTATTTGAGACACCAGGATATAATGAGATACTTGATTTATATATAGCTTATGGAGTAGTTGAGTGTTTAGTTAGAGAGGGTGTTGAAAATCTCAAATTTTTCCCAAGAGGGAATAAATATTGTATGGTAGCTGAAGAATCTATTGCAAATATTAAAAATAGAATTAAAAATGGAATGTTACATGCATTAGAAGATATGCTTTCCCTTCACAAAGCTATTGGTAAATATATCTCCACAAAGGAAGATATTAAGATTATAAGTGATGTTGATTTTAGTGCAGGTGCAAATATCAATAATGTTTATTGGGACGGAATCCCAAAAACTCTCGAAAAGATAAAAGAAAACATTAAAAAAGGAAAATTATCCACAAAGAAAAATACAGTGCCACTTACTTTAATGCCAGTTGCTGGTAAATACATGCCAAAAATTTATGGTGTAAAAGGAGGAAATCCAATAAAAATAGATGATTTTTACTATGCCCTTGCCTGGATTGGTTTCCATTATTATACTCCATACATAAATGTATCAGATAATAGAGCAACATATATTCACATTTATGCCATAAAACCTCTTGAAGAATTAGAACTTATTGAAATCCTTGCTTTAAAAGATCTAAAAAAGAAAATTAACAATTACCAAATAGGAAAAGATAAATTCTTCGTAAATAAAAAATTGGCACTGCTATATCATTTAGCCCATACTGAATCAATAAGTGCCTTAGAAATAGTTACAAAAAAGCACTTTTCAGTTGTTAGCTACACTCTCGAGAATGTTGATAACAATCAAGCAATACGGTCTTTTGGAGAGTATGATTTATCAAAACTTATGGACTTTTTATGGTATTTAAAAGCTACTGATTTCTATAATACAATACAGTTCATAGATATGATACTTAGAAGCAATATAGAAGTTTCTATAACCTTTATAGACGGTATTCTGTATGATGACTTAGATGCAATATATTCAGCTATAAGAGAATTAAAAAGTATAAGAATACCTCCTCCAATTATTCAGAGTATTTTGGAATGGTTTGGAAATTTTTATTAAATAATATCATCAATTGGATTCTTTTCAACTCCCAAAATCTCCCTCTTTGGAACAAAATCCAATGGAAATTTGTAAATAATAACTGAATCCTCATCCTCATCAATAATTCTTGAAATACCGTCTTTTATCCTTTCAAACTCTGCTTTTGTAACTTCCCCCTCAAAAACACTATTCTGAACCCAATTTAAATGCTTTCTAAGGAAGCTTTTTATCTTATTCACTCTTGAAACATTTACATCATAAACAATAATTACATACATAATCCCATCTATAAAAATTTCTAAATAAAAATTATTTTTTAACACAATTATATTTATTGTTTTTTATTTAAAATGAATTTCCATACCGAAACGGTCTGAATTCCATAGGGCTCCGCCCTATTGTTATGAAACTTTTAGAAAAAGTTTCATCAAAACCTAACACCTCCTCGCTTACGCTCGGAGGTGTAAATTACGGGGAGTATCCCAATAGAGGGGCATAGCCCCTCTATGGTGTGTATACCCGACATCCATTAAGTTGGGGCTTTCAGCCCCAATTAATGTCTAAGTCTTAATCTCCAAGAGGTATGATTTTAACTAACAATAATGAACAAGAAACATAGTTGTTTCAAAATCAGACATTTCCATACCGAAACGGTCTGATTTTAACTTTTGCCCAAAAATTCAGCAACGCAAAAATACTCAATATTTCCATACCGAAACGGTCTGATTTTAACTATATCCTTGTAGATAGGCAATCAGGGTATGTGAAGCTAAAATTTCCATACCGAAACGGTCTGATTTTAACATCATAGTAATTCCTGTCTTTATCGTATGCCCTAACTGCATTTCCATACCGAAACGGTCTGATTTTAACAATGAATGGAAGTATATCTGGGTTAAAGTTGATGATAAATTTCCATACCGAAACGGTCTGATTTTAACAACCTGCCTCAGTTCCAAATATCTGAAATACCTCAGATTTCCATACCGAAACGGTCTGATTTTAACCAACCCCCTCATTTTTTTATTTTTAAAGAATAACTGGATTTCCATACCGAAACGGTCTGATTTTAACTAACAATCTTATACATTTGCTGTTCAAAGTCAATTCCTGCTATTTCCATACCGAAACGGTCTGATTTTAACTAACGGATAAAAAACCATTAGAATTTATTCCAGAAAAATTTCCATACCGAAACGGTCTGATTTTAACCGCACCCAAAGGACATTAAGAGGCAGTATATTAAGCTTGATTTCCATACCGAAACGGTCTGATTTTAACTAAGACATCTATAATGGTGATGTAAATGGACATTGGGATAAATTTCCATACCGAAACGGTCTGATTTTAACGTCAACCCAACCACTCTCTAACTCTAACCTATCCAAATTTCCATACCGAAACGGTCTGATTTTAACAGTAGATTTAGAAGGATTGTTAAACAGGCATAATATTAAATTTCCATACCGAAACGGTCTGATTTTAACTATATCCTTGTAGATAGGCAATCAGGGTATGTGAAGCTAAAATTTCCATACCGAAACGGTCTGATTTTAACATCATAGTAATTCCTGTCTTTATCGT
>JAMOTQ010000038.1 GCA_027068365.1 Methanocaldococcus sp. | reverse complement strand
AAGTAGTGTATTCAGCGTTTATTCTAACATACTCATAGCTCAAATCACATCCATAACAAACATTTTCAAACTCTCCCATCTTCAAATCAACAACTATCTTTATCTCATCACTTTTCATAATCTCTTCTGCTTTTTTTAACTCTTCACTTCCTTCATCAGCCAATGGAATGCCATCTTTAACCAAATAAACTTCATCTTTATAGTTGCTCAATATAACATCAACAATATTTGGATTGAAGTCAGCTCCACTGTAACCAACAGCCGCAATAATCCTCCCCCAATTTGGGTCTCCACCAAATACAGCAGTTTTAACTAACAAAGAATTAACAACTGCTTTTGACGCTTTAATTGCGTCATCTTTACTTTTGGCTCCTTTAACAACAACCTCCATAAACTTAGTTGCTCCCTCTCCATCCTTAACAATCATCTTGGCAAGCTCTCTACAAACATACAATAAAGCATTTTCAAACTCTTCCTTACACTCATTATAATTAACTCCACTCAGTCCATTAGCTAAAACAAAAACAGTATCATTTGTTGAAGTATCTCCATCAACAGATATGTTATTGAATGTTTTATCTACAACTCTCTGTAAAACATTAGTTAAACTTTTTTTATCAATCTCAATGTCAGTTGTTATAAAGCAGAGCATGGTAGCGTGTAACATATTTGGGGCTATCATTCCAGCTCCTTTGGCAATACCTCCAACTCTAACTGTTTTTCCATTAACATCAAACTCCACAGCTATTTCCTTTGGTTTTGTATCAGTCGTCATTATTGCCTTAGCGGCGTTTATTGAACTATTCCCTTCTTTTATTAAGTTATAGACCTTATTTATTCTATCCCTTATAATTTCCATGTTCATCTTTCTTCCAATGACACCAGTAGAAGCAACTAAAACCTCCTCCTCTTTAATATTAAAAAGCTCTGCCACTAATCTTTGCATCTCTTTTGCATCTTTCATTCCATCTTTTGTAAAACAGTTAGCATTTCCACTATTTGCAATTATAGCCCTAAATTTATCCTTATTTTTTATTAAATTCCTTGATAAAATTACTGGATGAGCAACAACTTTGTTTGTTGTAAATGTTCCTGCTCCTACTGCCTCTTTTTCAGAGATAATTATAGCAACCCCATACTTGCCCTCTTTATATCCATTGGCTTTAAATCCCTTTGGAGCTACAACGCCACCATCAATAACTCTCATATTTTCACCATTACTCCTTCTTTAATTCTATTAAAGCTATCTTTTCCAAAACCCTCTCAACAACATTTCCAAAACCTTTAATCTTAAAAACCTCTCTAATCAATTTTTCTTTTTCCTCATTAATTTCCAAGACAGAATCATCTATTTCCCCACCAATAAGCTCATGAACTTTTTTAAATGTCTCTTCATCTTCACAAATTAAACAAACATTCCCATCCTTAGCTCCAATAATCTTTATTGCTTCATGTATCTGCCTCTGTCCAGAAGCTCTAACTAAAATTTCCATCCAAAAACTCTTTGCTATTGGTTTTTTTGTTTTTGCCTGATTTATAGCATGTAAAACATGTTTCTTTGTAGCTATTAGATTGGCATTTAAAATTTGAAACTTTAAACCTAAATTAAAAATCTCATTGTTGATTTTAGCGTCCTTTATTCCTTTAATTATCATAATTATCCCAATACTCCATTTTTGTTGTATTTTATTACCTTAGCACTATTTCCTTCCTCACATTCAACAACTTTAACATCTTCTAATGACCTCAAATTCATAATATCTGCAGTTTTTTCTATACCAAGCTTTTTATCAGTGTCTAAATATATTACATAGGCATCTAACTTAGGCATCCCCATTTTATATGCAGCAACTGCCCTATGATGTCCATCTACCAATATATAATAATCTCCCCTTTTTGTTTTTATTGCAATTATTGGCTCTGCTAAACCTTTTTTTAACTCATACATCCTTCCAACTAATTCATCAGCATGGATTTTATTCTGTGTAGGTTTTAATTTATTAATGTCAACTTCCTCCCTCTCAACTTTTAAATTGTAACCTAAGCTTTTATATGTCTTAATTATATTTTCTAACTTTTTTGGAGTTGTCTTTTCTATTTGAGACCTAATAACGTCCATATTTGATATAATCCCAAGTAAGTTATTTTCCTCATCAACAACAGGAAGTTTTGAAAAACCTGTTCTAAACATTATTCTACCAACATCCATTATATTGGCATCTGGACTTGTGACTACCATATCCTCTCTTTTAGTCATTACATTTTCTACCTTCTCATTATCGTCCTTACCAACAATATCATGAACTGAGACAATTCCTATTAACTTCCCATTCTCAACAACAGGGAATGAATTATGCCCAGTTTCTTTTAATAATTTAATAACATCTTTAACTGTATTATCTTTTGAAACTGTAATAACTTTCTTTGTCATATATTCGGATACTTTTACTGTCATAATAATCATCCTCAATTCATCTATTTTCATAAGCATTAAAAATATCTCTATAAAAAACTATGTTAGTAAGGATTAGATATATATACCTCCTACCTTATATAGTGGATTAGAGTTAGACCAAAAAACAAAGCTAACTTTTCATGAAAAACCGAAAGTAATATATAACTATACCAACAATTAACCATAATCGTAAAGTGTGAAAAACTGGGAATATAATATTTATATAACTTAATTTAACAACAACCTAAACACTAAATGAGCGGAGGTGGCCTAGCCCGGCCAAGGCGTGGGACTGGAGATCCCATGGGGCTTTGCCCCGCGGGGGTTCAAATCCCCCCCTCCGCGCCACTTCTTTTTATTTTTTAATACTATTTACTATAAAACACGAATTATGGAGGTGCAACCTTGACCGAGAATACACAAAATTCTGAATTTAAGTATTTAATTAGAGTTTCAAGGACTGACTTAGATGGAAACAAAAAGTTAATAATGGCTCTCCAAGATATCTATGGTGTTGGAGAGGCAATGGCAAGAGCAATCGTAAGAGTTACTAAATTAGACCCCAATAAATTAGCAGGTTATTTAACAGAAGAAGAAGTCAAAAAAATTGAAGAAGTTTTAGCAGACCCTACTAAGTTTGGAATCCCTTCATGGATGTTCAACAGAAGAAAAGATTACATTACTGGGGAAGATAAACACGTTATTGAAAGTGACTTAATGATTATAAAACAAGAGGATATAAACAGATTGAAAAGAATCAGATGTTATAGAGGTATTAGGCACGAGCTTGGATTACCATGTAGAGGGCAAAGAACAAAAAGTACATTTAGAAGAGGTCCAACAGTTGGGGTTTCAAGAAGAAAGAAATAAATTAATAACTAAAACACTTAGCACGACCATTTAAAAATTGCTAAAAGGTGATTAGATGGGAGACCCAAGGAGAAGATTTAAAAAGACATACGAAACACCAAATCACCCATGGATTAAAGAAAGAATTGAAAGAGAAAAGGAATTATGTAAAAAGTATGGTTTAAGAAGAAAAAGGGAAGTTTGGAAGGCAGAAACAATTTTGAGGAAATACAGAAGGCAAGCAAGAAGATTAATCAGCGATAGGACTGAACAAGGAGTTAAAGAGGCTATTCAGCTCTTTGATGTGTTAAAAAAATACAACATATTAAAAGTTGAAAATCCAACATTAGATGACGTCTTATCATTAACAGTTGAAGACATCTTAGAAAGGAGATTACAAACACTCGTATTTAGAAAAGGATTAGCAAGAACACCAAGACAGGCAAGACAGTTAATAGTTCATGGACACATAGCAGTTAATGGTAGAGTTGTAACTGCTCCAAGCTACATGGTAACAGTTGAGGAAGAGAATAAAATCAGCTATGCTAAAAACTCCCCATTCAATGATGAAAACCATCCAGAAAGAGCCAAAATTGTTGGATTAGTAGAGGAAACACAAACACAAGAGACGGAATAAAATATAAACTAAAAGGTGAAACACTATGGCAGAACAGAAAAAAGAAAAATGGGGAATAGTTCATATCTACTCATCCTACAACAACACAATAATCCATGCAACAGACATTACAGGAGCTGAAACAATTGCGAGAGTTTCAGGTGGAATGGTTACAAGAAACCAGAGAGATGAGGGCTCTCCTTATGCGGCAATGCAGGCGGCATTTAAATTGGCGGAGGTATTAAAAGAGAGAGGAATTGAGAATATCCACATAAAGGTTAGGGCTCCAGGAGGAAGTGGGCAAAAGAATCCAGGACCTGGAGCTCAAGCGGCTATTAGAGCATTGGCAAGGGCTGGATTAAGAATTGGGAGAATTGAGGATGTCACACCAGTGCCACACGATGGAACAACACCTAAGAAGAGGTTCAAAAAGTAAGGTGATAATCTTTGATTACAATCAAAGAGAAGAAAAAGACAAGAATTGGGGAAGAATTTATTTTTTCTTTAAAAGCCCCAATTTCATTTTCTAATGCTATTAGGAGGATAATGATTTCAGAAGTTCCTACTTATGCTATAGAAGATGTTTATATATATGAAAATTCATCATCAATGGACGATGAAATTTTAGCACATAGATTGGGTTTAATTCCAATCAAGGGAAAACCGTTATTAGAGAATGAGGTTATAACATTCACCTTAGAAAAAGAAGGACCTTGCACAGTTTATTCATCTGACTTAAAGTCAGAAAATGGGGAAGTTGCTTTCAAAAACATTCCAATTGTTAAATTAGGAAAAGGGCAAAAGATAAAAATTGAATGTGAAGCAATTCCCGGCATTGGAAAGGTTCATGCAAAATGGCAACCATGCAATGCCGTATATAAACAAATTGATGAGGATGAAGTTGAATTTTTAGTTGAGACATTTGGACAAATGGAAGCTGAGGAAATTTTAGAAGAGGCAGTTAAAATACTAAAAAATAAAGCTGAAAGTTTCTTGCAACAGCTTGAATTAATTGAACAATAAAAACTTTCATTCTAATTATTTATCAAACCTTTAATAATTATAAAAGGTTTGGAGGAAAACACGGTGATATATATGGCAAAGAAAATAACAGCTACGAACCCAAGGTTGGTTAAGTTAATTGAGATGTTAAAGCAAGAAAGCTATAAAAATCAGGCAAAGATTTGGAAAGATATAGCAAGAAGGTTAGCAAAACCAAGAAGGAGGAGAGCGGAAGTTAATATAAGTAAAATAAACAGATACACAAAAGAAGGAGATGTCGTTTTAGTTCCTGGTAAGGTTTTAGGGGCTGGGAAGTTAGAGCACAAGGTTGTTGTTGCGGCATTTTCATTTTCAGAAACAGCTAAGAAATTAATTAAAGAGGCAGGAGGAGAAGCAATAACAATTGAAGAATTGATAAAAAGAAATCCAAAGGGCTCAAATGTTAAAATTATGGCATAAATAGTTTTTACAAAAAAAGTTATTAAAATTTATAAATGAACTTTAAATGCCTTTTTAAAAGGTGTTCATTGATACCATGGTTATTTATGGAATTTTTGCAAAAACTACACGGTGGTAGTATGACAGTAATAGATGCTGAGGGAGCGATATTAGGAAGATTGGCTTCAGAAGTAGCAAAAAGGGTTTTGAGAGGAGAGGAGATTGTTATTGTAAATGCTGAGAAGGTAGTTATAACTGGAAATAAGGACTGGATTATAAAAACATACCAGGAGGAAAGAGAGAAGAAAAACGTTGCTAATCCAAGAAGATTTGGACCGAAATTCCCAAGAAGACCAGATGATATATTAAGAAGGACGATTAGAAAAATGCTCCCATATAAAAAAGCAAGAGGGAGAGAAGCATTTAAGAAAGTTAAGGTTTATGTTGGAAATCCTAAAAACTTAACAGTTGATGAAAAAATAAGCCACAAATTAAACACTACCAAATATATAACATTAGCTGAGTTAAGCAAACACTTAGGAGCGAAATTCTGAGGTGATTAAATGGGAAAGATTGTTATGACCGTTGGTAAGAGAAAGAGAGCTATTGCGAGAGCAGTAGCAAGAGAAGGGAAAGGTAGAATAAGAATAAATAAAATACCAATTGAGTTAATTGAACCTAAATATAAAAGAATGAAGTTAATGGAGCCAATTTTATTGGCTGGGGAGGCGATTATTAGCCAGATAGATATTGACGTTACAGTTAAAGGCGGAGGAGTAATGGGGCAGATGGATGCCGTAAGAACAGCCATTGGTAAGGCAATTGTTGAATTTACAGGCAGTAAGGAGTTGAGGGATAAGTTCTTAGCTTACGACAGAACATTGTTAGTTAGCGATGCAAGAAGAACAGAACCACACAAACCAAGTAGGTCTACAAAGGGTCCAAGAGCAAAGAGACAGAAGTCATACAGATAAATTCTTCTACATCTTTGGAAAAATATATTATTTTTTCTTTTTATTGGGTGAGAAATATGATGTTTCCTATCAGGTGTTTTTCCTGTGGTAATGTTATTGCTGAGGTTTTTGAGGAGTATAAAGAAAGAGTTTTAAAAGGAGAGAATCCAAAGGATGTTTTAGATGATTTGGGTATTAAAAAATACTGTTGTAGAAGGATGTTTATTTCATACAGGATAGGAAAAGACGGAAAAGAGATTATTGATGAGATAATAGCTCATGATGAAAATATTTTGTAAAATTTCCTTATTTTTTGGGGCCGTGGGGTAGCCTGGTTATCCTGTGCGCTTGGGGGGCGTGCGACCCGGGTTCAAGTCCCGGCGGCCCCACCAATTTTAATATCTCATTATAGTTTAGGGGTGAGATGTTGAAATTAACAAAGTTTGAGATTGCGAGAATATTGGGAGCGAGAAGTTTGCAAATATCAAATGGTGCCTATATAACTATAGAAACAAATTGTGATAACTCACTAAAAATAGCTTATGAGGAGATTAAACAAGGAAAAGTTCCTTTAAAACCGATAAGACCCGTAAAGGCGTAATTGTTTTTAACTACAGTGGGGCTGAATGTAGTGAAGCCCCGCTCTGAGGTATAGTAATCGTCCATAGGGCAAGTAATGAAATCCGTAGGATTTCATCTGATAGGAGCTTGTTCCTATGCCTTTAAAGCCGATTAGACATGTAAAAGCGTAAATAATAATTAAATTATTTTTTTAATTGAGGTGGATGTAATTGACAAATGTTATTATTGAAAAAATAAATGCAAAAGAAGTTTTTAAGGGAGCTAAAATTAAGGTAATGATAACCACTATAACCAATGTTTCCATCGGTTATGATGTCATTGAAGTGAGTAATCCTGATGAGGCAGTAGCTGATGTTGAAAATGTCATAGCTCCAGAACTTATTGGATATCCAGCAACAGATATTGATTTTATTGACTCATTAATTTGCGAAACATCTATTGATAACCCAGTAGTTGCTATGGGTATATCAATTAGCGTAGCAAGAGCGGCATCAAACAGCTTAGACATCCCTCTCTTTAAGTTTTTGGGAGGCGCTTTAACGACTGACTTGCCCATAGTTGCCTCTGAAATATTGGTTGATAAGGATAAGAATGGATTAATTCCAATAGTCATGGCTGAATCCATAGATGATATAGTTAATTTATACTTAAAGCTTAAAAATACTTTATCAAAAAATTATAGCATAGTAAATATTGATGGAGCATATACATGCAAGGACATATTTAACGAGATTCCAAAGATTAGGAATTTGATAGATGAAATTAAAGAAGATGAAGATTTGGATATATTGTTAGGACTTAGTACTAAAAAAGATATTGTCAATAATAAAGATTTGTCTCAAATTGACTACTTAGAGGTTGAAGAGCCCGTAGAATTTGATGGGTTTTTATGCACAGATAGTATTTATGAGGAGAGTGATTTTGTTAAAGTTTTCCCTTATGAGATGGGCACAATAACTGAGATGTATTACTATATAAACTACATTATGGATAAAGGGCTTTATCCGGTAATATTTGGAAATAACTCATCATTTGCACATGTAGCCGTTAGCTTTAAAGTTCCTTTTTTAAGAACTGCCCTCTCTTCAAATGTGCTAAATGAAGTTTGGAACATAGAAAGAGCCATAATAAATCCAAATATAAGGAGGTTTTAGATTTTTATCTTTTTTAACTTTTCCGATAACTATTTATAGTTAAAATAGAAACCATAATTTAAATTAAATTCACATAAGTTTTAGAGGTGGTAATAATGGCTGTAACAATTGACTATAATTTATGTAAGGGAGCTGAGTGTGCAGAGTGTGCAAATAACTGCCCAATGGAAGTTTTTGAAATTGAAGGGGATAAAGTAGTTGTTGCAAGACCTGATGATTGCACTTACTGCGGTGTTTGTGAAGATGTCTGTCCAACAGGAGCTGTAAAGGTTGAACCAGAATAAAAACTCTGTGTTTTTCTATTTTTTATTGTTCCATCTCTTCTAATGCTTTAAATAGTTCTTCCCAAGCTTCTAAACTTAGTTTTGCCTCTTCTTCACTTAAAACTTCTAAGGCATAGCCAGTGTGTATCAAAATATAATCCCCTATTTTAACCTCTTTATCTAAGAGTGTTAATTTTGCCTTTTGTTTAACTCCTTTATATTCAGCTATGGCATATTTTTCTCCGTCTTCTTCTACAATATCGACAACTTTACAAGGAATTGCCAAACACATACTTTATCACCAAAAACATAGTTTGTATTTCTTATATAAATCCCTGTTTATGAAGCTTTTTATATTTAATATTAATCAAAAATTGATGTGGTCTTTTAAAACAAATGGCAGAATAACCATACCATGCCTAATCAACCTACTTAAAAATACTGCAATCATGTATTTATCAAATGGCATTTCAAAACTTCCACAAACCCAGCATATGACCTCAAAAGGAATTGGTGTAAAGCTTGCAATTATAACCCCTAAAATTCCCCATTTTTTTAAATAAAGAGTTCCTTTTTTAATTTTTTCTTCATCAAATAATTTCAACATTAACTTTTCCCCATACTTTTTTGCAAGATAGTAGGTAATTGCCGCCCCAAAATTACAGGCAATTGTTGAAACAATCCAAACCAATCTCCAATCTAAACCTAATAAAATTCCTGCTACAATAAAAATCTCTGTTGGAAACGGCTGGAATATTGGTTCAGAAAATCCTACCAAAAATATTCCAAAGTATCCATAATCCTTTATAAGGTTTAATAGAAATTCTTTAAATACTTCAAGATTAATCATATTTATCTCCTAAGTTATTTATGAGTGAAGTAAATTTATAATTTACTTTAATAATTTTTAAAGTTATTTAAAATAGTTTAAAAATTAGGTGAGAATGTGAAGATAAAACCAGAATGTGCCATATGTATAATAAGGCAGGTAGTTGATGCAGTTAATGAAATAACAAAAGATGAAAAGGAGCAATTTAGATTAATAAAAAATACGATGAATGTTATTAAAGATGTTTATGGTGAGGATGCAGTTCCAGCGTGGATGGGAACTGTTGTGCATAGATATTTAAAAAGAATCAGTGGAAATGACGACCCATATAAAAAATTAAAAGAGAAAGCCAATAAAATAGCTCTGCAATATTTTGATAGAGTTAGAGAAATGTGTAATGTAGATGATGAGCTTGAAAGATTAAAGATGAAGGTTTTAGCAACAATAGCTGGGAATGTTATTGATTATGGAGCTTACAGCACAGGCATAGATGTTGAAAAGTTAATTAAGGATACATTAAATGGAGAGTTAAAAATAGACAATAGTAAGGAGCTTTTAAATGATTTAAAAAATAAAGATATAAAAAAAATC
>JAMOTQ010000037.1 GCA_027068365.1 Methanocaldococcus sp. | reverse complement strand
ACCCCTCTTCATCCTCCTCAACTCCTTTCTTTCCCCTATCTTTAGACCAAAATGTAGCTCCCAAATTAGCTCCAAAAGAGCCTCCCCCAACTGGAATCATCTCATTTATTATAAAAAAGTCATGTATTGTTCTTAAAGCAATCTCCTGACCTCCATTTCTATCTCCACCAATAGCAATAGCCATTCCAACCTTTCCCCTCAAAACCTTCGGATTCTTTGCCAATATTGCTCTACACCTATCCATCAACGTCTTTAACTGCCCAGTAACATTTCCCTGATAGACAGGAGTTCCTATTATAACTCCATCAGCCCAGATAAGATTCTCATAGACCTCTTCCATATCATCCTTATGAATACATCCCTCTTTTTTCTTTATACAGTAATCACAATGAAGACAGAAGTTTATCTTCTTTCTACTAACTGAGAAATATCTAACCTCTGCCCCTTTCTCTTTTAAATAATTTAAAGCATAATTTACTGCAAAATGAGTTCCTTGCAATCTTGGACTTCCGCTTATTCCAAAAACTTTCATAATTCCACCTAAAATAAAAAAATAGAGAGTAACATAAAAAAGTATTAATTTAGATGTCAATATCTGCTAATCTTTTACCAAATTCATAACATTTTTTTAAATCTTCCTCTTTTGGAGCAAATCTTATTTTTAAGCTTTCATCATCAACTATCTTAAATCCTAAGCTTTCAAATACCTTTTTAATCTTTTCAGTTGCACACTCCATCCAACCATACGAGCCAAAAGCAACACCAATTTTATCTATTGGTCTTATACACTCCATATATGATAAAAACTTGCCAACTTCAGGATATACATTCCTATTTACCGTTGGAGAGCCAATTAAAACATACTTTGCATCCAAAATTTCAGTCATGATTAAACTTAACGATGTTTCACAAACTCTATAAATTTTAACCTCAACACCCTTCTCCATTAAACCCTCAGCAATTGCATGAGCCATTTTCTTAGTTGAGTTATACATTGTATCATAAACAATAACCGCCTTATTTTTCATTTTATTGGTAGCCCATTCCTCATATTTTTTAAGTATTTCATCTACATATTTTTTCCAAATTACACCATGAGAAGGGCAAATAAGCTCGATATCTAAGTTTTTAACGGCACTTACTGCATCAGGAATTAACATCTTATAGGGCATTAAAATATTTGCAAAGTAATCCTTTGCATGTTCAAAAACTATCTCTCCAATTTCATAATCATACCTATCAGAACTTGCCAAATGTTGCCCAAATGCATCATTTGAGAATAAAATCTTATCCTCTTTACAGTAAGTTAGCATGTTATCTGGCCAATGGAGCATTGGAGTTCTTATAAATTTTAAGGTTCTATCTCCAATATTTATCTCATCCCCAGTATCTACAACAATAAAATCCCAACCTTTTGTGTCATAATATAGAGATAAATGCTCCTTCCCCTTTTCATTTGTTATTATGGTAGCATTGCTAATTTCAACCAATTTATCAACACAACCGCTGTGGTCTTTCTCTACATGATTAACTACAATATAATCAATATCCTTTGGATTTATAACTTGAGAAATCCCATTTATTAATTCGTCAAACATATAATCCTTTGCAGTGTCAATAAGAACATTTTTCTTATCTTTTATTAAATAAGAGTTGTAAGTTGAACCATATGGTGTTTTATAACCATGGAAGTCCCTAATCTCCCAATCAATTACACCAACCCAAAAGATATCCTTCTTTATCTCAACCACCATATTATCACCTTCAAAATTAAAAAAAGAGGTAATTTGGTTAAAAATAATAATTAATTTAGAGCTCAATTATTTTATAACCTTCATCTAAGTATTTCTTTAAGCTTATATGTCCAAATAAATCATTCTCCATTTTTAACTTTCCATCAATCTCGTCTTTTACATTAAACATGCTTGCACATGCCTCACAAACTACAAAATCATCTTTTAATTTTTCAAAGTGACTTTTTAGCGGATGATTTTCATCCAACAAATCTCTTGCCCATAGAACTGCCTCCCCCTCTAATAAAATTTTTACTTCATCTCCTTTCTCCTTCATCTCATTTGCAAACAATAATGTATGAAACATAACCGGCATATTTGGTTGATTTTTATGCAAATAAGAGAATATCAAGAATGCAACTTTCATTATTCCACCTTTAATATTTTTCACATTTAACTTCAAAGTATTTCTTTGGATGACTACAAGATGGGCATTCC
>JAMOTQ010000036.1 GCA_027068365.1 Methanocaldococcus sp. | reverse complement strand
ATCAGCTAAATTTGAAAATGGTGTTTTATCAGTAATTTTACCAAAAGCAGAAACCTCAATTAAGAAAGGAATTAACATTGAATAATCTATCTAATTTTTATTTTTTATATTAAATAACATTTATAAAGTTATATATTTAGTTGGGTGGAGAGATGATAAAGAAAAAGCATTTAGAGATGACATTAGATTCTTTAAAAAGACATCCAAGCCCAAAGGTTGATTTAGAGCAATACACAATAGATGGAAAATTAGCATCTGACATTTTATTTTTTGCAGTGAATGACTTTTATAATAATGTTGTTATTGACTTAGGTTGTGGGACTGGAAGATTAGCGATAGGTAGTAAAATCTTAGGAGCTAAGAGGGCTGTTGGAATAGATATTGATAAAGAGAGTATTGAGGTAGCAAAAGAAAACGCTAAAAAGCTAAATGTTGATGTAGATTTTTATTGTATGGATGTTAGAGATGTTGATGATAAATTTTTAAGTGAAGTGCTTGGAGATGATAGAAACTTAAAAAAAGTTGTTATTCAAAATCCTCCTTTTGGAGCTCAAAACAAACACGCTGATAGAGTGTTTTTAGATAAGGCATTAGAGATTGGAGATGTAATTTACACTATCCACAACTATCCAACAAAGGACTTTGTTATGAAGTATGTTGAAGATAAAGGAGGGAAGATAACCCATATTTATGAGGCGTTTTTTAGGATTCCTGCAATATACGAGTTTCATAAAAAAAAGGTGGTAAATATACCTGTAGTGATTTTTAGAATAGAGAAATAGAGCTTTTAAGATGATTATCACGTTGAAATATTTTAAATTTACGTTTAATTTATTTTAATCTTTTGTTTTTTGATTTTAAGGATTTTTATCAAATTTCTAAGGGTATGTTATTTTAATGATTTTATTTATTTGGATTAACTGAATTACTAAGATTTTTAAAAGATTTTAGTTAATTATTTTTAGTTTGAGATTTCCCTGATTATCAATTTAGATTTTAAAAATTAGAGGTTTTAAAGTTCTTTTTGTAATTGTAGGGAAAAGTTTAAATATTAGTGAGGATATATAAATAAAAGTAGTTATCTACCCTTCGACAAAAATAGTATAGAAAAGCTTAAATATTAGAAGTGGATAAAATAATAATATCTTGAATGATTGCCCTGTTAAAATCAGACCGTTTCGGTATGGAAATAAAAAAAAGAGTATTAAAAAGAAAAGTTATTCATCCAGTTAAAATCAGACCGTTTCGGTATGGAAATATAATAAAAGACCCTTTAACCCAACTTCCATACATTCCAGGGTTAAAATCAGACCGTTTCGGTATGGAAATATTATATAATAGAGCATTATCATCATTAGAAATATTAAATATAGTTAAAATCAGACCGTTTCGGTATGGAAATATTATTGGAATTAGTGCAGTTATGTCTTCGTATATTCCGTTAAAATCAGACCGTTTCGGTATGGAAATGTTATTGTATCTGTAATATTTTTATTAATATTTTCTCTGTTAAAATCAGACCGTTTCGGTATGGAAATCAGTTTAATATTACAGAACAGCACATACCACTTATAAGAAAGTTAAAATCAGACCGTTTCGGTATGGAAATAAACAATCCCATTAACATTATCCCAAACTCTCTACTCATATTCCCCCAAGTTAAAATCAGACCGTTTCGGTATGGAAATTTGCATCGTCCAGCCCGTTTTTCCCGTCATCCTCCCACGCACAGTTAAAATCAGACCGTTTCGGTATGGAAATTTTGGTTTTAAAGCCAAATATGGAAATTTTACAAAAAATGTTAAAATCAGACCGTTTCGGTATGGAAATAAAACTCCTGTCCCAAGTCACACTTGATTTTAAAGACTTTAGTTAAAATCAGACCGTTTCGGTATGGAAATTTGAGAGATGAATTTTTATTATTGGATGAGGAGAAGTTAAAATCAGACCGTTTCGGTATGGAAATCAAAAATTAAATATAAAAAATGATAATATAATTATGTTAAAATCAGACCGTTTCGGTATGGAAATGTTATAAAACTGTATATTGATTCAAACGCTGCCAATGTTAAAATCAGACCGTTTCGGTATGGAAATACCAGCTCCATTTACCTATTGCAATACCATTCCGATAATACGTTAAAATCAGACCGTTTCGGTATGGAAATTCAATAACTGCGGCAGCTACGGTCATCTTACTTACTGTTAAAATCAGACCGTTTCGGTATGGAAATACTCTAAATATACTAACATTAATCTTATTTGGGTCGGGTTAAAATCAGACCGTTTCGGTATGGAAATATTATCTTCAATCTTTCAATTATTTTAAAAATATTTTAAAAAATAGTTAAAAATTTTTATGGATTTAACCCAATTTCAAATAACCCTTCTTTTTCATCAAAACCAAACATTATATTCATATTTTGTATTGCCTGCCCACTTGCTCCTTTGACTAAATTATCTATTGCTGAGATAACCACCAATCTACCATGCTCATCAATTTCAAACCCACCAATATCACAGAAATTAGTCCCTCTGACCCACGTTAATTTTGGAATCTCTTCTGAAAATATCCTAACAAAAAATTCATCCTTATAAAATTTTTTATAAATCTCAATTATCTCCTCTCTATCAACATCCTTAGATAGAAATGTATGTGCAGTTGTTAAAATTCCTCTTGTTATTGGAGCTAAGTGAGGGGTAAATGAGACCTTTGCCTTTCCAAGTTTTTTTAACTCTTTCTCAATCTCTGGTGTATGTCTATGAGTTGTTATTTTGTAAGGGTTTATATTCTCATTTACATTTGTAAAGTGGGTTGTTTCCGTTGGCTTTATTCCAGCTCCACTGACTCCTGTTTTTGAATCAAATATAATCCTTTCCTCTATAACATTCTCTTTAACTAATGGAGCAACAGCTAAAATAGCTCCTGTTGGGAAACATCCAGGATTTGCCACAAGTTGAGCTTTTTTTATCTCCTCTCTATGTAATTCTGGTAATCCATAAGCAATTTTTACATCTGGCAATCCTTTATGCTTTATTTTATAATACTTCTCATATAATGCTAAATCTTCAAATCTGTAATCTCCACTTAAATCAATAACTTTCATTCCCCTCTCGATAAAATCTGGAACTATATCCATTGAAGCTCCGTGTGGAGTTGCGGTAAATACTAAATCTGCCTCAACTTTATCAACATTCCCAGTGAAATACAGGTCTTTATATTTTTCAATACCTCTTAAATGTGGATGAATTTTAAAAACATGCTTTCCATCTTCTTTTCTTGATGTTATATAAGCTACATTAACTTTTTCATGATTTGCCAATAATCTCAACAACTCTGCTCCGGTGTATCCAGTAGCTCCAATTATTGCAACTTCTCTCATTATTCTCACCAGATTTTAATAAATTTTGAAATTTTGATAATTTAATGGATTAAAGGTAGGGATATAAATAAACAATAATAAAAATAAAATTATAAAAATGAACAAATCACCATAAATTAAGTTAATTATAGCAAGTGAGGAGGAACTATATCCTTAGCAATTAAATCAGCATAGGCTTCCCTCTCTCTAATTAAAAATACTCCTTTTTTGCTTGTTAAAACCATTCTTGGTCTTCCCCTTGCGTTGTAGTTGTTAGCCATACTTATTCCATAAGCACCAACATCAAATATAGCCAATATGTCCCCAACCTCTGGTTTATCTATCTCTCTATCTCTACCAAAGACATCACTACTCTCACAAAGCCCTCCAGCAACACTTACTTTTTCTTTTTCATCTTTAACCTTGCAGTTTATTATGTGATGATAAGCGTCATACATTGCCGGTCTCATCATATCGTTCATTCCAGCATCAATCATAACCCACTTTGTTACCGGTGTTTCTTTTATGTGATGAACTTTCCCCAAAAGATAGCCAGCAGTAGCTACCAAACTCCTACCCGGCTCTAAAATTAAATTTGGCATCTCTACTTTATCTTTGTATTTTAACATTGTGTTTATTATTGCATCAGCCAAGTCCTTTTGAGTTGGTATTTCTTTATCTTTTTCATAAGGGACTCCTAAACCTCCCCCTAAATTAACATCCTCTATTTTTATCCCTTCTTCTTTCAATTTAACAACGAACTCCATAACTTTTTCTGTTGCTTCAACAAATGGACTTATATCTGTTAATTGGGAACCAATGTGGCAATGAACTCCAACAACATTTACATTTTCCATTTCCAAAGCCATTTTTATAGCTTTTAGAGCTAAACCACTCTCAACATCTAAACCAAATTTATTTTTCTTTAAACCGGTTGAAATCTTTGGGTGTGTCTTTGGATTGACATTAGGGTTTATCCTAAAAGCTACATTTGCTACCTCCCCAAGTTCTTTTGCCGTCTCGTTGATTAATATTAATTCGCTTATGCTATCAACGTTAAAAGCTCTTATATTTGTCTCAATTCCCATTATAATCTCTTCTTTTGTTTTACAATTCCCGTTAAAAACAATTTTATTTGATGGAACATTTGATAACTTTGCTATATACAACTCTCCTCCACTAACAACATCTGCCCCACAGCCAAGCTTAGCTAACAATCTTGTTATTGCCAAATTTGAGTTTGCTTTATACGCATAGGCAACAATAAACTCCTTCCCTGTTTCTTCTTCCCATCTTTTAAACGCTTCAATATATTTGTTGTAATTTATCTTTATCTGCTCCTCTGACATTACATATAATGGTGTTCCAAACTTCTCCGCCAATTCAATTGCATCATAACCATCTATAAAGAATCTTCCATCTTTTATCTCCACAGTATCATTGCCTAAAAATTTCATAAAATCACCATCTTTTTATTATTTTTAGTAGGTTTTATAATTCTTTAACTTTATTATTATTGTTTTTGATTATTTATTTTTGCATTGGTGCAAACCTTTATATACAGTATTGTGGTATAGGTTATATAGTTAAAACATTAAAATAACTATCTAAGTTGGTGATACTCTTGAAAATTGAAAATGTTGAACCAAGGTTTTTGAAGGCATACAATATATTAATGGAGAAATTTGGACTGTTTCCATTTACATATGATATGGCTGAAAAGGTTCTTAAAGATAACTATGAAAATGTTAGTGAAGTTTTGTCTAAGTTGGTAGATGCTGGATTATTGGAAAGAAGAGCAAAAAAGGAAGATAAAAGAAAGAAGATTTATAAGATAAAGCCACTGGCTAATGGAAAAATTGAAAAGGTAAGTAAAGATAAATTAATCAGCTTACTTAAACAGGGGGCTGATTTGATAAGAACGCAGGTGGATTATAAGGTATTGCTATTATTTTTGTTTTTTAAGGCGATTAGTGATAAATATCTATTAAAAGTTGATGAATTAAAAGAAGAGTTTGAAGATTTGAATGAAGAGGATATTTATGTGTTGGCTAATGAGGAAATTTTAGAGCTTTATGATGTTGAGGGTAAAAAGTTGTATGTATGGCAGAATGTTGCCAATAATCCAGAGGATTTTATAACTGCATTAAATAAAATTGTTGAGATGAATAGAGAAAAATTGAGCGGGTTGGATGAGTTAATAAAAAGGACTGGACTTCCTACATTGTTTGAAAATGAAAACAGGCAGATAGTTCAACATTTAATTAATTTATTTAGTAGGGCTGACTTTTCAGAGGCGTCTTATGATATATTGGGGGATGCCTATGAATGGACTTTAAATTATTTTGCTCCAACAAAGGCAAAGGAGGGAGAGGTTTATACTCCTATTGAAGTTAGCAAATTAATTGCCCATTTGGTTGAGCCAAGAGATGATGAGGTAATTTTAGACCCTGCGTGTGGTTCTGGTTCTATGTTGATAGAGCAGTATAGATTTGCGGGTAGTAATCCAAATATTGTATTGGTTGGACAGGAAAGGAATGACGTAACTGCTGTTTTAGCAAAGTTGAATTTTATACTGCATGGGATTAATTTAAAAGATGCTAAGGTGTTTATTGGAGACTCTTTACTAAATCCAAAGTTTGAGAGTTTTATTAAAGAAGTTAAAAAAATAGATAAAGCTGATAAGGTTGTAGCAAATCCACCATGGAATCAAGATGGTTATGATGAAGATACTTTAAAAGTTAATGAAAAGTATAATTATATTTACAAATATGGATTTCCAAATAAAAACTCTGCTGATTGGGCGTGGGTTCAACTTATAAATTATTACACTGAAAAAAAGGCGGGTATTGTATTAGATTCAGGAGCTTTGTTTAGGGGTGGGAGAGAAAAAACAATAAGGAAGAAATTTGTAGATGATGATTTAATTGAGGCAGTTGTTTTATTGCCTGAAAAGATATTTTATAACACCCAAGCACCGGGGATTATTTTAGTTTTGAATAAGAATAAACCAGAAGAAAGAAAAGGAAAAATTTTGTTTATAAATGCCTCTAATGAATATGTTAAGCATCCAGAAGTTAAAAAATTAAATAAACTATCTGATAAGAACATTGAGAAAATAGCAAAGGCATATAAGGAGTTTAAGGATGTTGATGGCTTTTGTAAGGTTGTAGATATTGAGGAGATTAAAAATAATGACTATAATTTAAATGTTTCCTTGTATGTTTTTCCAATTGAAGAGGATGAGGATATTGATTTAAATGAGGTCTATGATGAGCTTAATAAATTGCATAATGAATATTTGGAGAAGTTTAAGGTTGTTAAAGGTTATTTAGAGGAGATTAAGGAGATTAAATAAATATTTTTATATTATTTTTTTCTAAAATGGAATATATTAAGGTGAAAACTTTGCTTAATAAGGATATAAAGGAGGAGATTCATGCACTTATAGAGATTGCAGAAGAGAATTTATCAGCATCAAAAATTTTGTTTGAAAATGAGTTGTATAGAGATGCCGTTGCAAGAGCATATTATGCTATATTTCATTCAGCAAAGGCGTTATTATTGACTAAAAATCTTAATCCAAAAAAGCATGCTGGAGTAATAAAGATGTTTGGATTGCATTTTGTGAATGAGGGGCATATTGAAGAGATGTATGGGAGAATAATAACAAAAGGCTATAATTTAAGATGGAAGGCAGATTATACAACTGACAAGCCCACTGAAGAAGAATCAGAATCAATAATATACGAGGCAGAGTTGTTTGTTGAGAGGATAAAAAAGGCGTTAAAGGAGATATTATGAACGAAGAACAAGCAATAAAAGAGTTTGTAGATGCATTAAAATCAAAATATAAAGGTAGAGTTAAAAAAATCATCTTATTTGGTAGCTATGCGAGGGGAGGTTACACTGAAGAGAGTGATATTGACATTTTGATAGTTGGGGAGGTAGATTTTGATTATGTCATTGATTTATGCACTAAATTGCTGTTAAAATATGGAGTTGTTATAAATGCAATTGTTGAGAGTGAAGAGCAGTTTAATAAAAGAATAAATTGGTCATTCCATAGGAATGTGTTGGAAGAGGGGAGGGTGTTATATTAAAAACCTAAATTCAATTAATGGAGGTGTTTAAAAATGAATGATTTTAATATGATGCTTTTTATTGCATATTTCATTTTTTGGTTATTATTGAATATTACTGAAAAAGGTAGAAAATTCTCAGCAATCATTGGATTATTGTTATTTATGGGAATTATCTCAAAATATATGGTTTTTGTTCCAGTCCTATATAATACAGGAGATGTTAATTTATGTGCTAATTTGATAGTTTCTTTAATCTATGATTTTGTTCAGTGGGCATTACCACCATGGACAGGTTTTTTCATAGGTTCAGCACTTTCAGGTAATGATAACAATATACAACAAAATTATTTAATTTGAAGGAGAGGGATTTTTATGTTTTATAAAGAGGAGAATTTTAAAGAGATTGATGGGTTGAGAGTTCCAGAGGATTGGGATGTTGTTGAATTGGGGAAAATT
This sequence comes from Methanocaldococcus sp., assembly GCA_027068365.1. Lineage (GTDB taxonomy): Archaea > AGJL01 > Methanococci > Methanococcales > Methanocaldococcaceae > Methanocaldococcus. Next base: position 2,270 of record JAMOTQ010000036.1, on the reverse strand, counting down.
ATCAAATTAAAAAATGGAAAAAGACCAGTTTTTGATGATAATGGAATGTTTCCAGTATATGGTGCTAATGGTATTATGGGATATTCTAACAACTATATTATTGATAGTGATTTTATTTTAATAATTGGAAGAGTTGGAGCTTCTGGTGAGGTTAATTTATCATCCGGAAAAATTTGGGTTAGTGATAACGCAATATATAGCGAAAATTATGACAAAACTAAAACATTTCCCGTTTTTTTATATTATTTACTTAAATTTTTGGATATAAACCAATATGCAACAAAAACAACACATCCAATAATAACGCAAACATTATTGAAAAAAATAAAAATCCCCCTCCCACCAATAGAAGAGCAGAAAGCAATAGCTAAGATATTAAGTGATTTTGATAGTTTGATAGAAACAGTAAATAAACAGATTGAGATGTTGGATAAAGCAAAAAAGGGGATGATGGGGGAGTTATTTAGTAGGGGGGTTTTTGAGCATGAGCGTTTTAAGAAATCTGAGGTTGGGGAGATTCCAGAGGATTGGGATGTTGTTGAATTGGGAAGTGTTATTGAAATTTATGATAATTTAAGAGTTCCTTTGAGTGAGTTAGAAAGAGAAAATAGAAAAGGAGGATATCCCTACTGTGGTGCTAATGGTATTATTGATTATATTAATGATTATATATTTGATGGGGAATATGTATTATTAGCCGAAGATGGGGGATATTATGGAAAATTCGAACCCTCTGCTTATATTATGACTGGAAAATTTTGGGTTAATAATCATGCACATGTTTTAAAAGCAATAGAAAATGTCACTAATAACTGGTTTATTATGTATATTCTTAATTATTTAGACCTAAACCCATATATTGTAGGTGCTACAAGAAAAAAATTAAATCAAAGCCATATGAAAAAAATAAAAATCCCTCTCCCACCAATAGAAGAACAGAAAGCAATAGCTGAAAGATTAAAATCTATTGATGAATTAATTGAAATAAAAAGAAAAGAAAAAGAACAATTAGAAAAAGCAAAAAAGAAAATCATGGATTTACTACTAACTGGAAAAATAAGAGTAAAAAATTTAAATTCTTAAAATAAATTATTGTAATAAAATTTGGTGAAATTATGCCTACAAAGATAACTATAGAGTTACCTCAAACATTGACAAAAGAGGAAGTTATAGAGATTTTAAAAAGAGAGGCATTAAAAAAGAAATTTAAAAAGACAGAGCTATTTGAAAAACACTCTAAAAATAAAGACATTGCCTATAAAATTGCTGATTATGTAGATAGATATTTGAAGAGATATTATAAAGGTTTAAAATATGAGATTTTATTGGATTATGATTTAGATGAAGATATAAACATAATTAGGGTTTTTGTCAAAGGCATTGACTTAGATAAACAGTTGCAAATTGAGGAAAAGTTAGATAGGATAATAAACTCAAAATTTGGAGATATTTCACTACACAATATTGTGATTGTTGAGGGGTAAAATGGGGTTTAAATGTGAGGAATTCAAAGAAATTGCCGATAATCTTCCAAATTTTAAATCTCTTCCCAACGAAGGAAAGTATAGGACAGCAATAGGAAGATATTACTATTACACTTTTTTAACAATAAGAGATATGATTTATAGAGTAGATGAAAGAGATGAAATTGAGAAATATTATTCATCAGGATTAATTCATAGTTTTATTAGGATATATCTCAATAAATTTTCAAAGAACATTGGCAGTGATGAGTTAAATATTGCATCAATCTTATTATCCAAATTACATTTCCTTAGAAAATTGGCAGATTACAACACTAATGAAAAAATAACCTATAAGCATGTTTTAAGAGCAAAAAGATATTCCCAATCCATTATTGAAATACTCAACAATTTAGAATACAATGGCATTAAAGGCTTTGAAAATATTTTAAGGCATTTAAAAGAACGTGGAAAAGAAGAAGGAGATGAGTATAAATATTTTCCAAGAGTTTAAGATTTTGATGAAACTATTACCACAAAAATAACCATAGAACTACCCCAAACTTTTATTTCAGGTGAATAAAATGCCAATCCCCGAGATTTATGTCCATAGGAATATAGAAGGAAATTTAAATAAATTGGGTTGGAAACCATTGGATGAATCATTTTATAATGAAGCATTTAACAACTACATAATAAAACCAATCTTAGAGGAGCAATTAAAAATTATAAATGACCATATAGAAGAATACAAAGAGGAATTTATTGAAAAAGCAATAAATAAGCTAATAAATGAGCAGAAACCAG
>JAMOTQ010000035.1 GCA_027068365.1 Methanocaldococcus sp. | reverse complement strand
TCAAAATCATAGTCCTTTAAAAGTTCAATGGCTTTATTTAGCAGTTTTTCCATTTTTTGTTTGCTAAATATTCCTTTACACCACGGGCAGTTCTCTTTCTCTATCTCTATATTTTCCAATCTTATTTTATCTACTCCACTTTTTGCCAAAGCTTTTAATAATTCTAATTCCTCTTCACAATTTATTCCTTTTTCCTTAGCTTTTTTTATCTTTGCTTCAAGTTCCAAAGCTTTATATAACTTTAACGCCCTACCTCTTTCAGTGTTTGTTGTATGTAATAATTTGGCATACAATCTTCCAAAACATCTATTACAGAGAGGATATTTTTTTAATATTTCATAGTTTATAATGTTCATGTTTCTCCCCGTTTAAACCTACTTAATGTTTTTAAAATATTTAAAATATTTAAAATATTCTGATAAATTATGTTTCATTAAAGATTGTGGAAGCATAAAAATAAGTTTGAAAAATATTATTAATGAAAAATTCAGAGGAGGTATCATGGCTATTGCCTATGGTAAGTTATATGAGTTGATACTTAAAAAGGTTAGGGATGAAAGAGAAGCTAAAGAATTCTATGACATTATTTTAGAATTAATGAAAGAGGGAAAGTTGGAAGTCAAAACAGAATTAAAAGACGAGTTGAAAGATGAGTTAGCAACTAAGAAAGATTTAGAATTATGGGGGGAGAAGATTTTAAGATATGTAGATAATAAACTCTACCAAATAAAAATAATGCTAATAATAATATTCTTTACAATAATCTTAACCAATCCAAATGCTATTGAGGTTATAAAACTTCTGTTTGGATTAAAATGACATAATAGTTATTATAATATAAATAATAATATAAAAAGATTTTAAATCATTGTCGGCTCCCAAAATGCAATCCAACACTTTATAAGCTTTTCAATCAAATTATGTCTTTGTGATAATGGTGGATTTTCTGAATATTTCTCTCCTAAGTATAATCTTAGTCCTTCATCTCCTTCTTTAAGCTCAAATCCTAATTTTTCTGCTATCTCTTCCATTCTTTCTTTTGGTAGCTTTATTTTACTTTTATTAACTCCTTCAATAATGCCAAATTTTTGCTTTACGTATATGTCATTATCTTCATCAGCATAGAAGTTTTTAGTTTTAATACTGCCGCAATAGTGAGATAAAGATTTTATTATATATACCTTCCAATATCCTGGTATCTTAGCAATTTGCCACATTTTAAATTTATATTGTCTCCCATTTATATTCACTTTTGCTTCAATCACTTCTAATATATTTTCAGGTTGTATATAATTATAAGTATATCTATATGGTGAAGTTTTTTTCATTTCCCTTATTTCAAGTATTTTTACATCTAAAAAATCTTTATCTCTTTTATTTTTAATTTTCTCACCCATAGGTTTTACTACGTATATTGAAGTCCCACATTTAGGGCATTTTACTTCCATAGCGTCTCCCCCACTATCTTCTTCAACAACATATATCCATGCCCCACATTCTGGACATTTCACATTCATAAGGTAACACCTAACTTTACCTTTTCATTACCTTTTCATTCTCAGATAATACCTTAGGTTACTAACATATAAACTTTTCGGTATCTCTTTATACCTTTTCAAAATTAGGTATTACCTAACATAACATAATAATTTATATATTCAAATTAAAATATTATTCCAAAAAACAAGCTTTAAAAGTTAAGAAAAATTAAACATTAAAAATTAACCATAATGGTGATAGGATGATAGCTAATGTTGATTTACACATTCATTCAAGATTTTCTGGTGGGACATCAAAGGATATGAATGTAGAAAATATCCTAAAATATGGAAAATTAAAAGGATTAGACATTATTGGAACGGGTGATTGCACGCATCCAATTTATTTGGATGAAATAAAGCAATATAAAGATAGAGAGTTAATTTTAACAACAGAGATTGAAGATAAAGACAGAGTTCATCACCTCATTTTATTACCTTCAATAAGTAAAGTAGAAGAGTTAAGAGAAATTTTAAAAAAATACTCTAAGGATATTGATAAAGAGGGAAGACCAAGAGTTTATATTAATGGAGCTGAACTCTTAGAAATTGTTAGGGATGTTGGTGGATTGATAGGACCTGCACATATTTTTACCCCATGGACATCTCTTTATAAGTCATTTGATTCAATATACGACTGCTACAACAAAAAACCTGACTTCGTAGAACTTGGTTTGTCAGCAGATACTGACATGGCAGATATGGTTCCAGAGTTG
>JAMOTQ010000034.1 GCA_027068365.1 Methanocaldococcus sp. | reverse complement strand
GCAGATGCCTTAGCCGCTGTTGGAGCGAGTTTTCCAATATTAATCAGTATATATGCAGTTAGTTGGGGTTTGAGTATTGGAATCAGCTCTGGAATAGCAAGAAGAGTTGGGGCAAAAAATAAAGAAGAGGCGGATAAAGTAGCAAACCATGCAATTATTTTAGCTTTAATTGCAGGAATTTTGTACATTATAGCCGTATATCCAAATCTTGATGCAATATTTAGCTTAATGGGTACTCATGGAACTTGTAAATCATTAGCTATAAAATACTCTGAAATATTAGTTTTAGGAACTGTTATATTTACAATCTGCGATGCGTTATATGGGATATTTAGGGGGGAGGGGAATACAAAAATTGTAATGATAGCAAGTATTTTAGGAACTCTAACAAACATTATCTTAGACCCCATACTTATCTACATGTTAAACTTAGGGATAAGTGGGGCAAGTTATGCCACTTTAATAGCTATAATTGTATCACTTCTAATTTTAGCTTACGAACTGTTTATAAAAAAATCATGTTATGTTACTGTTAAATTATCAAAATTTAAGCCAGATTTAAAAATTATTGCTGATTTAATTAGAGTTGGAATTCCATCAACATTTATAGAGATTACAGTTGCAGTATCATTTTTTATAATGACATCAATAATTATGTTGGTTGGGGATAGTAAGGACTTAGCCGTCTATACCGGAGCTTTAAGAATAACCGACCTCGGTTTTATCCCAATATTAGGTTTAGCAAGTGGGGCAACATCAGTTATAGGAGCTACTTATGGAGCAAAGAGTTTTGAAAAATTAAAAACAGCTTACTTTTACACAATAAAAATCGGTGTCTTAATGGAAATTATCATAGTTGCCTTAATAATATTATTAGCCCCAATCTTAGCTTATCTCTTCACTTATACAAAAATCTCGATGGAAATTTATGAAGAACTTGTTAGAGCTTTAAGAATAGTCCCATTATATTTACTATTTACACCATTTATTTTAACAACATCCGCAATGTTCCAAGGAATTGGTAAAGGAGAAAAATCATTAATAATTGCTATATTTAGGTCTTTAATATGTCATATATCCTATGCCTACCTATTTGCAGTAATTTTAGGATTGGGAATGTTTGGGATATATGGCGGTTTAGTAACTGGTGAATTTACAGCTGGAATTTTTGCACTCATATTTGGAGTTTTGGCTATAAAAGCATTAATTAAATCCAAAAAATAAAAATTATAAATATTGGGGGTAATTATGATTGGATATGTTTTAAATGGAGAACATGAAGAAATCCCTTATGAAGAACTTAAAGCATTATTAGAAATTTTTAATTACAGTGGAAGTATTGAGAGATTAAAAAGATACGTTATAACGGAAGATAGCCCAGCCAAAAATATCGTTAAAAGAAGTGGATACATAGATGAAGGACATAGGATAATATTTAGATATAATTTAGAAAATAGGGAAGTAAATTCAGCAGATAAAATTGTAGATGATTTTATCAACTCATTTAAAGAGTTTATAAAAAATAAGGACTATCCTGACATTGATGAGAGCAAATCTTATGCCGTTAGAGTTTTAAAACTCCACAAAGATGAATTTACAAAATCCATAAATACATTAAAAATTGAAAGAGAAATCGGGGGAATTATAAAATTAAAAACTAATGCAAAAGTAAACCTAAAAAATCCAGATATATTAGTTAGAGTTGTTATTTTAGAAAACACATTTTTTATTTCCAATGTATTAGAGATGAGAGACAGAGAATATTTCCAAAAAAATAGACCACATTTAAGAAAATACTTTCATCCTGGCTGTATGCTTCCAAAACTTGCAAGAGCAATGGTAAATTTAGCAAGAGTTAAAGAAGGAGATATCGTCTTAGACCCATTTTGTGGAACTGGAGGGTTTTTAATTGAGGCAGGTTTAATTGGGGCTAAACTTATTGGCTGTGATATTGATTGGAGAATGGCTTCTGGAACTTTAATAAACCTTGAAGAATACAACCTGTTAGATAAAGTAATAAAAGTTAAGAAATTAGATGCCAAATATGTAAAAGAGTTTTTAAATGAACTAAACATAGAAAAAGTTGATGCCATTGTAACAGACCCACCCTATGGTATATCCACATCAAAAAAAGGAGAGATTGAAAAAATATTAGAAACTCTTCCAGAGGTTGTTAAAGAAAATGGATACTTTGTTTTTGCATATCCAAAAAAGATTGAGCTTGATATGAAATTAGAGGGACTTTTTAAGGTATATATCCATAAGGGGCTAATTAGACACATCCATGTTTATAAAAAAA
>JAMOTQ010000033.1 GCA_027068365.1 Methanocaldococcus sp. | reverse complement strand
TTGTTAATCATATTTTAACACTGCCCCTTCATCTGCTGAGCTAACTAATTTAGCATATCTCGCTAAGTAACCTTTTTTAACTTTTGGTTCAGGTTTTTTCCATTTAGATAATCTCTCTTTAATCTCTTCCTCATCCAAAGCTAAATCTAATTTTTTGTTTATCATATCTATTTTAATTATATCTCCGTCCTCAACTATCGCTATTGGACCCCCAGCCATTGCCTCTGGTGAGACATGTCCAATACAAGGTCCTCTACTGCCTCCACTAAATCTTCCATCTGTAATTAAAGCAACTGAGTCATCCAACCCCATTCCACAAATTGCTGAGGTTGGAGCTAACATTTCCCTCATTCCCGGCCCTCCAGCTGGACCTTCATATCTAATAACTACAACATCTCCTCTTTCAATCTCTCCTCCTAATATAGCATCTACTGCCTCTTCCTCACTATTAAAGACCCTTGCAGGTCCTTCATGTTTATACATTTTTGGATTTACAGCTCCAATTTTAACAACTGCCCCATTTGGTGCTAAGCTTCCTTTTAATATCCTTAAACCAGCTGTTTTATGCACTGGATTATCCATTGGTCTGATTACACTGTAATCAATGTATTTAACCTCTTTAATTATTTCTCCAATGGTTTTTCCACTAACTGTTAGACAGTTTTTCCTTATTTTCTCCTCTAAAACCTTTAATACAGCTGGAATTCCTCCAGCTTTATGCAAGTCAATTATAAAGTGTTCTCCACCAGGTCTTAAAGAGGCAATATGAGGAACTTCATCACTCAACCTATCAAAGTCATCTAACGTTATAAATCTTGGTTTTATCTCATTGGCTATTGCTGGAATGTGTAAGGTTGTATTTGTTGAACCTCCTAAAGCTAAATCCACCAAAATAGCATTTTCAAATGCCTCCTTAGTTAAAATTTTATCTGGAGTTATGTTGTTTCTAACTAAATCAACTATTCTCATCCCACTTTTTTTGGCTATTCTTATCTTCTCTGCTGTTGTTGCGTGTGAGGTTGCACAATATGGTAAAGAGAGACCCATCGCCTCAGTTAAGCAAGCCATGGTATTGGCTGTAAATAAACCTGCACAACTACCAGCTCCTGGGCAGGCAATATCTTCAATCTCTTTAAGCTCTTCCTCTGTAATTTTTCCAGAAGCATAAGCTCCAACTCCTTCAAACACGCTGATTAAGTCATATTTTTTCCCTCTCAGTTCTCCAGGGAACATCGGTCCTCCAGTAACGACTATAAACGGCAATCCAGTTCTTATAGCTCCCATTATCATTCCAGGGACTATTTTATCACAGCTTGGAATTAAAACCAATCCATCAAACCCATGTGCTTTTGCCATACTTTCTACGGTATCGGCTATTATCTCCCTTGATGGAAGTGAGTATTTCATTCCCTCATGTCCCATTGCTATTCCATCACATATTGCCATTGTGTTGAATTCAAAGGCAGTTCCTCCATTTGCGTATATTCCCTTTTTAACTGCCTCAGCTATATCTCTTAAATGGATATGCCCAGGAACTACCTCAGTAAAGCTATTAACAACTCCAATAAAAGGTCTATCTATTTCCTCATCTGTATATCCACATGCCTTTAATAAACTTCTATTTGGAGCTCTTTTTAATCCTTTTTTTACTCTATCACTTATCATCTTCTCCCTCTCCATAAAATTTAACTTCTGAGTTTTAAATTGCCATATCTTTTGGATATTTCCTTCTAAAATCCTTACATTCTTTTTTAACAAAAATTAAATTATTGGCTTTCAGCCATCTTCTTTTTTAAGTAAGGCATTAATCCTCCTGCCTCTAAGATTTCCATCATGAACTCTGGCAATTTTTGACCTTTTAAGACCTCTCCAGTAGTTAAGTTTTTAATTTCTCCCGTCTCTAAATTAACCTCTAATTCATCTCCTTCATTAACCTTCTCTGTAATGCCTTTGCATTCAATCAATGGTAACCCAACATTAATGGCATTTCTATAAAAGATTCTTGCAAAGCTCTCAGCTATAACACAGCTAATTCCAGCTCCTTTTAATCCTAATGGAGCATGCTCCCTACTTGAACCACATCCAAAGTTCTTTCCTCCAACTATTATATCCCCTGGCTTAACCTTCTTTGGAAAGTCAGGGTCTGCCCCAGTCATGACAAATTGAGCTAATTCCTCTGGTTTTGTATAAACTAAGTATCTTGCTGGCAATATGGCATCTGTATCTATGTTATCTCCAAATTTCCAGACCCTTCCTTTTATTACACTCTGCATAATCTCACCCAGAATTTTTTGAATAGAGATATGCAACTATCAAATAAATATTTTATTTAGCTAAGGTCACGTTTAAATATAATCTTAACTTTAAATATAAAATAGCAATACTTATGGTAGATTTCGATGAGGTTATTTAAAGATGATGTTATTTTCCATCTCATCATCTCTACATTGTTTTTAATGATAGCATTGCTATTCTTAGCTCTAATAATTGATGCACGTATGTTAATTGTGATAGTAGTCCTATTTATATGGTTGCTGATTTTCTTAGAAATCTGTGGAACGTTAAAAAGAAGGTATTTAATAAATCAAATAAAAAACCTCAGTGAAGACAAAAACGAAGACGTCATAAATCTTATAAAAGAGGATAAATTCCTTGATACAAAAGAGATTAGAAGAGCTTTAACAATTTTATTTACTGCCTTATATATCACTGTAATCCTTGGTTATGTCCCATGCAAGGATATTAAAGCATTATCAGCAGTTTATGGAGTAATTATAGCATTTTATTTTGGTAGTAGGGCGATTGAAAGCTCTGTAATAAACCTAAAGAGATGAAATTATAACCCCTTCAAAATCCTCTTTAAAACCTCCATATCGCACTCAATCTTTATCGGCTCTTCACTTGCTCTTATAGCAGCGTCAGGGTCTTTTAAACCATGTCCAGTTGTTATACAAACAATTCTTTCATCTCTATCAATAACTCCCTCCTCTAACAGCTTTTTTAATCCAGCTATTGATGAGGCAGAAGCTGGTTCAACAAAAATTCCCTCTTTCCTTGCCAATAGCTTTTGTGCCTCTACAATTTCCTCATCAGTAACTGCCTCAGCATAGCCATTTGATGAATATATAGCATCTAATGCTTTTGGAGCATTTACTGGATTTCCAATCCTTATAGCTGTTGCAATTGTTTCTGGATTTTTATATGGGGTTATATCCTTTGCTTTCTTTTTGAAAGCTTCAACAATTGGTTTAGCTCCCTCTGCCTGAATTCCAGTCATTTTTGGAAGTTCATCAATAATCCCAGTCATTTCAAACTCTCTAAATCCTTTCCATATGGCTGAGATGTTTCCAGCGTTTCCTACTGGGACAATAACCCTATCTGGAACTTGCCAATTTAACTGGTCGCATATCTCATAGGCAATTGTTTTCTGCCCTTCCAATCTAAATGGATTTATTGAATTTAATAAATAAATTAATTTTTCTTTTGCTAATTGTTTAACCATCTCTAATGCATCATCAAAGTTTCCTTTAATTTGTATAACCTTGGCTCCATAAAACATTGCCTGAGCTAACTTCCCTAATGCAACTTTTCCCTCTGGCAATAAAACAATACATTTCTTTCCACTTCTTGCTGAATAAGCGGCTAATGAGGCAGATGTATTCCCAGTTGAAGCACATCCAACAACTTCAACTCCCAACTCATTAGCTCTTGTTACACCCACAGTCATTCCCCTATCTTTAAAGCTTCCAGTTGGATTAGCTCCCTCATTTTTTACATAGAGTTCTTTAACTCCAAGCTCTTTCTCTAAGTTTTTACATCTATACAATGGTGTTCCTCCTTCACACAAACTTACAATTTTATTTTCATCTTTTACTGGTAAGTATTCTAAATATCTCCAAACACCAATTTCTCTTTCTCTAAATTTTTCTTTTGAAACTTTATCTTTTATCTTTTCATAATCATAAATAATCTCCAATAACCCACCACATTCACATGTGTATCTTATATCATCTATATCATAAGTTTTTCCACATTTAATACATCTTTGTAACATTATGCCACCTCATAATATAGGAAAATATTGGTAACATGTTAATTCTAATTTTGTTATAAATCTTTATGCATTAAGTATTTATAGTAATGCTCAATATTTAGCATTAAAAATTTAAATATTATAAATAGGTAAACACGAGATGTTATATCAAATTATAAACATATGTCTAAAGATTGTGCTATAATACATAAATATAATGTAATATTTAATAGTAGCTACGTTATTAACCTTTATTAAGCTAAGTCAATATTTTTTGATGGTTTAGTTCTCGTTAAAAGTTAAGTGTATCTGGGGATTATAATGATATACATCCATAAAAAAATAAAAAACCCTATAAAAGATGGAATTGAAATTGGAGAAGAAATAAAAAGAAATGTGGGAAGAGCATCTTTAATAATATTTATAACATCAATATTGGACAAAGACAAATTAAAACAGGTATTCGATGGAATGAAACAATATATTTCATTAGACAACCTCATAGGATGTTCTACTGGGGGAACATTTAGTGGAAGAAATTACATAAAAAAAGATGGTGTCTTAATTTTAGCTTTTGATGAGCATTACAAAAGTGCAATATCTTGTGAAAAAGTAGTGGAAGATGCTGAAAATGTTGGTAAGATGATATCAGATAGAATAAAAAGCTATATTAGAGACAAATATTCAAAATTAGATATAGATGACAATTTTTTAGGATTTGTCTTTTTTGATTGGGATAAAGACAATGAGCAGGAGATATTGGATGCTTTGGGTAAAGAGCTTGGTTTTCCAATTATTGGAGGAACTGCGTCGGATGATGGTTCCTTCACTAAATTTTTCCAAATTTATAAAGGGGAGATTGTTAAAGATTGTTGTGTATTTGGAGTTGTTGGAGGAAAATTGAAATTTGATTTGATTTATGGGCATGGTTATGAGCCAACGGATGTATATGCGAGAGTTACTAAGGCGGAGGGGAGGGTAGTTTATGAATTAGATGGGAAACCTGCCTATCAAAGATACTTAGAGATGCTTTCAGAATATACAAAACTGCCAATAGATGTTGTTGAAAAATATTTCTACAGAGATTTAAAGCATTTGGATTTTTATCTTATACACCCTCTTGGATTTATGGATATCAATGGAAATTATATTACCGCCTTTTTAGAAAGAGTTGAAGATAATGCCTTAATATTTAGGAGAAATATAATAGAGGGGATATTTCTTGTATTGATGAAAACGGATGTTGAGAAGCAGATAAAATCAATAACCGAAGAACTAAAAAAAGCTGAAAATTTTGAAAATCCGATTATATTTATAAATGAATGTTATGGGAGGGAAGTGTTAAAAAACTCATTATTTAGAGAGTTTGAAGAAAACATTCTTAAATATTTCCTAAATTTATATAAAACAAGTGAAAAAGCTGAAAATTATATAATGGAAGATAACTGTATTGGCTGGCTTAGTTATGGTGAGACAATAGCAAAGGATTTGATTAGATTCCACAACAATTTATCATTTACTGGGGTTATATTTGAATTATCGCGAAGTGGTAATATAAATTGGAGGGAGGAGTTAAAAAACTTCAATTTTGAAGATGATGAGATAGAGGTAATTGTTAATTTAATTAATAAACAACTAACAGCCAAAGAGTTGTTGCAATTAACAAATTTGTCTCAAACTAAGCTTTACCATATACTAAACAAATTAGAGAAAGATGGGATTATAAAATCTTTGGGAGGAAAGCCAAAGTTATATTACATTGATAATATAAAAGAAATCCTAAAAGAACTTCATGAAAAAATAGAACATGAAAATATGCTTAAAAAAATTAAAAGGGAGAGATTGTTAAAATTAATTTAAAATAACCTTTTATTCACATAAGAAAACAAACTCTCAATATCCCTAATACCGCTATTTGTATAGATAAAAATCTCATGCCTAATTTTCGTATTTACTTTAATTCCTCTATGTCTAAACTCCTCTATTATTGCCTTGGCTAACATCCTACCTCTTCTATCAAAGTCAGTTAATAGAATAACTTCTTTAACTCTTTTCCTTACAAGTTCATCGGCTATTAAATAAACTGG
>JAMOTQ010000032.1 GCA_027068365.1 Methanocaldococcus sp. | reverse complement strand
TTCCTCTATGTCTAAACTCCTCTATTATTGCCTTGGCTAACATCCTACCTCTTCTATCAAAGTCAGTTAATAGAATAACTTCTTTAACTCTTTTCCTTACAAGTTCATCGGCTATTAAATAAACTGGTGTCTTAGCTATTATAATAAAAGTTCCTTCAACTCCCAATTTCTCTAAGCTTTCCACATCTCTCTTTCCTTCAACAATAATTGGTTTTTCCTCTGCCTCAATCTTTAACTCTTCAATAACTTCCAATAATTTTTCAAAGTATTCATCCCTCCTCATAATCATCCAACCTTTAAACTTAAATCTCTCCAATTACTGGTTTTAATATTAATTTTTGCTCTTCACTGGTAATGTTTTTTAAAATCTTTTTTATTAGTTTTTTATCATCTTCATTTGCAGACCCGTAAATTCCAGCAAGCAAGTATATAAAATCTTCTAAGAGTTCCGGTCTTTTCTCACTAACTTTAAGCAGTATTTTTAAAGCAGAGTTTCTTTTATCTGTATTTAATAACTCCCTAATATTACGTATGTTATTTGGATATTTAAATATTATGTTTGATATGACATCTATTATTATCTTCTCTTCTCCCTTATAATTACCAATTTCATTAATCAATATTGGAAAAACGAGTTCATTTGGATATCTTTTAAAAAACTCTAATGCCATCAACCTTAATTTTTTTGTTGCATATATCATTTCAGCAATCTTTGGAATTAATAAACTTATTTTTTCCTCATCTAATAATCCTTCATCAAGAAACTTTTTCACTGCATTGATAAAAGCTAATTTTGAATAATAACCTTCTGCCATATTTATAATCTCCCCAATCTTATCAACTCTATTTAAAGATGCATAAATCATAATTTTATTTGCATTTAACAAATCTTTATTTTCCATTTCTGCCTTTTCAGTTATATCCAAAATTTTCTTAGTTAAATTATCATCTATTTTATTATTAATTACAATCCCAGCCAAATAAGTTATAAGCTCCCCATTTCTCTTAACATCCTCTAAAAACTCATAAATATCTATTAGATTTAGATTTTTAGCCCCTATTAATTCTATTGTTCTATAAAATTCATAACCAAGTTTTTCAGCTACTTTTAAATCATTGTAATGGATGTTATTTTTTAAGCAAATATCTGCTACAATCTCCTCTATTAATCTCATAGCAACATTACATTTTCTTATTTCCTCTTCCATCATTAGCATGTGCCTAAATCCTCCCATAAACATTTCTTCCTCTAATTTATAAGCCAACGCTTTCAGTCGCTTATGTTCATTAATTAAAAACTCTAAATGTTCTTTTTTTGCAAATTCTTTTAATATTCTTAGAGATGATATTTTTAGCCCTAAATTCATTTTTTTAGCAGAAGTTAATGTCTTTTTCTCTATGTATTCTTTTAGCTCATTGTTATTTTTGGCTATTTTTTTAAGTTCCCTTATTGCGGATGTTTTTGCCTTACCATATCCATAATGTAAAAATCTAAATAGTAAATCAACCTTCTTTTTTGAATCTCTTTTTAATGATATTAATTTAACCCCAACAAACTGTTTTTCTTCATCCCTCACATATAGAAATTCCTTTAAAAACTCCCTATCGTAAAATTTAGCAGGAAGTTTTATATTTTCCCTTAAAATTATATTTAGGGCAGTTTTTCCATGGGATTTTAGTAGGGCTTTTATTTGTTCATTAGATATTTCGGTGGGAATATTTAATTTTTCAAATAATTTTTTAAATTTTTTATACATCTTCTTATTCTCATCTCCCAATAAGCATATATTTAAATTATCCCTTAAAATATTCTTCTGTTCCTCAGTTAAAGAATCAACTATATTTAACAATATATTTACTGCAAGTTCTCTCTCATCTTTCTCATGAGAATAGAGTTTATTAGCTAAGATTTTTAATATCATCTCAGAATTGCAGTTTTTTAATAATAAGGTTTTTATACCTTCTTCTATGTTTTTACTCTTTGTGTGTTCAAGAATGGCTCTAAAAAAAATATTTTCTTCTTTCATATTTTGCAAAAATAAGTAAATTATTTTTTCATCCAAAGGTTTTTTTGCAATTTCAACTATTGCCTCTTCAACATTCTCTTTGTTAGTTATTTTCTTTAATATCTCCTCCGCCTCTTTGGCTATAATTCTCTTCTCATTTAAATTCAATATAACATAATATAGATATTTCTCAATTACCTCGTTATCTAATCTTTTTAGAACCAGCAATGCCCTTCTTACATCATCTTCTTTGCCAGATTTAAATAACTCATCTAAAAAACTTAAAATATCTGGATAACTATTAATTAACTTAGCTAATTTATTATATTTCCCTTGCCTTAAATACTTTAAAAACTCTTCCTTCTTCATATTATCACAAATAATAAAATATCTATTAATGATTAAAAACTTTTATGGTGAGATTATGAAGAGTGAGATGACAAATGTTGATGTGTGCTGTGTTGTGGATGAATTACAAAATCTCATTAATGGTAGGTTAGATAAAGCGTTTTTAATTGATAATGAGCAAAACAGAGAGTTGATATTAAAAATCCATGTTCCCGAGGGCGGGAGTAGGGAACTCGTCATAAGTATTGGTAAATATAAGTATATAACTTTAACAAATTATGAGAGGGAAAAGCCAAAACTTCCCCCATCTTTTGCAATGTTACTAAGAAAATATTTAAAAAATGCTAAATTAATAAAGATTGAGCAGGTAAATTTTGATAGAATAGTTATTTTTCACTTTGAAACAAAAGAGGGAGTTTATAAATTGGTTGCTGAGCTGTTTGGGGATGGGAATATTATATTTTTAAATAGTGAGGACACAATTATCGCCCCTCTCAAAGTTGAAAGATGGAGCACAAGAAAAATAGTTCCTAAGGAAAAATACAAATTTCCTCCACAAAAGCCATTAAATCCCTATAACTTAGAGTTTTCTATTGCCTATGAAGTATTTAAAGATTATTTCTTAAATAATAAAGGGGTTGAGTGCGTTAGATTAATATCGAGGGTTTTTGGTATTGGTGGGCTTTACGCTGAAGAGATTTGTGAGAGAGCAGGAATTGATAAGAAAAAGAAAGATTTAAGTGAAGAAGAGATTAAAAAGCTCTTTGAAGCATCTAAAAATTTATTTAACGAAATTTTTAACAATAGAAAGCCGCAGATTATTTTAAAGGACAGTGAATATTTTGATGTTGTCCCTATTGATTTAAAAAAATATGATGGTTTAGAGAAAAAGTATTACAACAGTTTTTTAGAGGCAGTTGATGACTACTTTGCCAAATTTTTAACAAAAGTTGTAGTTAAAAAAGAAAAATCAAAGATTGAGAGGGAAATTGAGAGGCAAGAAAATATATTAAAAAGACAGTTAGAGACATTGAAGAAGTATAAAGAAGATGCAGAAAAAAACCAAATTAAAGGAGATTTGATTTATGCAAACTATCAAATTGTTGAAGAGCTATTAAACGCTATAAGACAAGCAAGAGAAAAAATGGACTGGGCAAGAATAAAAAAGATAATCAAAGAGAATAAAGAACATCCAATTTTGGGATTGATTGAAAATATAAATGAAAATGTTGGAGAGATAATTATTAGATTAAAATCTGAAATTGATGACAAAGTTATAGAAGAAAGGGTCTCCTTGGATATAAGAAAAAACGCCTTTGAAAATGCTGAGATATATTATGAAAAAGCTAAAAAGTTGAGAAACAAAATTGAAGGAATAGAAAATGCTATTGAGCTAACTAAAAAGAAGATAGAAGAGCTTAAAAAGAAAGGAGAGAAAGAGTTAAAGGAAATGGAATCAGCAAAAATGAAAAAGAAAGTTAGAAAGGAGAGAAAGTGGTATGAGAAATTTAAATGGACTGTTATTAATGGATTCTTGGTTATTGCTGGGAAAGATGCAATAACAAACGAGATTATTATTAAAAAATACACTGACAAGGATGATATTGTATTCCACGCAGATATTCAAGGAGCTCCATTTACGGTTATAAAAACGCAGGGTAGAGAAGTTGATGAAGAGACATTGGAAGAGGTTGCCAAGTTTTCTGTCTCTCATTCAAGGGCTTGGAAGCTTGGATATGGAGCTATTGACACTTATTGGGTTAAACCAGAGCAAATATCAAAAACAGCTGAAAGTGGAGAGTATTTAAAGAGAGGGGCATTTGTAATTAGGGGAGAGAGGCATTATTATAGAAATACACCATTGGAGTTGGGTATTGGAGTTATTGAATACGATGGGGATGTAAAGATAACGACAGCTCCACCAAAAACATTACAAAAGAGTTTTATTAAGTGGGTTTTATTAAAGCCATCAAATAAAGAGAAAGGAAAGGTTGTTAAGGAGTTAAAAGAGATATTTAAAGATTACGGTGTTGATGATGAGGATATTTTAAGAGTTCTCCCTCCTGGGGGATGTGAGATAGTTAAGAAGTGAGAAATAATTATTTATCCTCAATTAACTCAACTATAACTTTTTTTAATGATTTTCCAGAAGGGCAGTTTATTTTTTCGTTTAAAACCTGCTTTATTTTATATTTCTCCCCTTCTTTTATTCCATCAGGATTGCAAAAGTTATAATAATCGCAATCAAAGTTATCACAATTTATTGGCTGATGATTTAAAACAACCCCTTCAAGTGCTTTTTTTGCCTCAATCATTATTGTTAAATCAGCTAAAACTACCTCAACAACCTTAACTCCTCCCTCATGAACCATACAAGGATGATTTGCCGACCTAACTGAAATTATCTTATATTTCCTCCCAACTTCCAAATTTCCATGACACAATCTTTTAAACTTACAATTTTTGCACTCTTCAACCTCTCCCAAATAAATAAACTCTCCTCCCGTCTTAGCTAATTTACTACCAATTAGTGTTATTTTGCTATTTTTGTCCATAACCATCACATTAACAACTATAATTAACTCCTTTATCTAATCAATATTAAAAATACAACGAAATAAAAATAAAAAATTAATACTATTTCAAGGTTTTTGTTCCAATAAATTTAGAAGCTAATTCCAAATAATATTTTCCTAACTCCTCCCTAAAATAATCTAAATCAAGATATTTGGCTTTATGGTCTTCTAAATACATTGCCCTATCTCCCAAAGCAGTTAATAAATCTAATGAGCTCGTGACGATGATAAAAGCACTATCTCCAAGCTTTTCTCTATCTTCCATAATTATCTCAGCCAACGATTTAACTCCCTCAAACCACTTACTTAAAACACCACTAACTAATAAATTAACTGCTGAATTATCCTCATCTATTAAAATAAGCTTAGTTTTATTTTTTATAGCTCTCTGTATTTGGTAAGCCATATACATTGAACCAGAGGCAGTTCCATAAACCGCCTTAGGACTTCCTTTAATTCCCGGTGGTAGTTTTTGGAAAAATAAGCTTATATCCTGCCCACTCATTTCCATACTCCCAGTCGATGCCTTAGATAAGCTTTTAGTGGTTATTATAAACTCCCTTCCATCTCCAATTAAATGGTCGTCTCTTCCACTATCTATCGCCTGCAAAAGGGTAGTTTTTCCCTGAGCATTCCTTCCAGTAATTATAAATATTTCCTTCTTTTTTATTCCCAACCCTTTAACTTTTTTACCATATTTAAGCTCTATTTCCATAGGTTCAAGTTCCTCAGGGCATTCAAAGGGAATATTTACATCTTTAGGTCCGGCTATCCTATAATGTCTTCTAACATCAGTATATTTCCTTGCTGGCTTTGAATTGTTTGCTATAAAGCAAACTAAGCCGAGTTCATCCAACTTGTCCCTAAGATATTTTTGATTTATTATATTTTTTGCCTCTTCAATTAATAAATCAATAGAAATGTTTTTAATAAACTTATCTAAATCATAGCATAAGTTATTGATTTCTTTGGCTATATTTTTAGCGTTATTTTCTTTAAAAATCATTCTAAGCATTAAATAAATCTTATCTCCTTCAATGTAGTTGTATTTGTCTGCCCTCCACAAGTCATAACCTAAATTTAAATCGCAATTTACAACAGTTAATGGTTCATATAATGCCTTATAAATTCTACCAAAATACCCAGCCAATGGGAGAAATCTCTTTTTCTTAATTATCTCTTTTTTTATTTCCTCAATAACCCTCTGCGTAGCTCCTTCTATCCCATCCCTGTATTTAGAAAGTTTTAGAAAATTTTTATTTTCAAAAACAAAGGGAAGAACTACCTTTATATTACCATCTGGCTGTTTTACAGCATAATACAATCTATTTTTATTACTTTTGGTTAAAAGAGAAGTATTTAGGAATTCATTCCCTTTTAAATTACTTATAACTTCATCTATAAACATAAAATCCCCCATTATTTAAAAATCTAAGTTTAATAAATAATACCTCTCAGACAGTGTCAGAACCATAGGGCTTCGCCCTATTGGGATACCCAAAGGATAATGCCCCTTAGAAGTTTAATGAATAATACCTCTCAGACAGTGCCGATTTCTTCATCCCAAAAAGGTCAGTGGGGGTAACTTTCATCATCGAGGTTAATAATGTCGGTAGTTATACCGTATATTTTGTATATTTTTACTTCATATATAGAGATATGTCAAAGTTATTTAAGAACTCTTCTAACAACTCTCTCGTATTATAAACTTTAACTTTATTCATCACTAAAAATAATCTTTCCAGTTAAGGAATCATCTTTTATCAATGCTGAGAATATGATATTGGCATCGATTACAAGCCATACTTTTTCTTTATCCCCTTCCATGCTTCCTCCCTTGCCTTTTCAAAATCCTTCAAATCCTCTTCTGTCAAATTTAACTCTTCCTTTGCCTTTTCAAATAACTCCCACTTTAACCTCTCCTCTGTAATAAGCTTTTGAATTTTCCTTTTAATCCTTTCTATTGGAACATTTTCTGGAACATCTATTGTTATAGTTGGCATAATCCCACCTTTTACTTAAATAACTCGTTAATATCTGCCCCGTTTTTAATTTCTTTCCTATATGCCTCCAACAATAAATTTTTCTCTCCTAAGTATTCAGCAACCGTCTTAAACTTTATCTTAATCTTTTCTCTAAACTTTTTATCCCTCAATAAATGGTGGTCGATTATAATCTCAGCCCCAGTATTTTCAACTATTGATTTTAAGTTTTCATTAGTCCTTTCTAAGTTCTTTTTTCCATACCTATACATTAAATATGTTGGAGGTCCTCCCATAAGTATTAAATTTGGCTTTTCTTTGATAATATAATCCCTAATTTCATCAAATATAACACCCTGAGTGTCAGAAGTGTGCATAAACTTAAAATTCCCTTCTTTAACTGTTGTTATTAAAACATACCCAAGTTTATCATCCCTACCATGTGGAAATGGTGGGGAAAATTTTATTTCCGTCTTTCCAAATTTAAATGTTTTGTTATCGGCAAACTCAATTTTTTTGGCAATATCCTTAACATTCTCCAAGAATTTTTTTGCCCTCTCCATTTGGCTTTTATTTATAAATTCAGTGGGATGCTTTACCAATAAAATTTTATCCCTGTATATCTCCTTAGCGTAGTCCTTTGAATCTAAGTATATGTCATCAAAAAATGGAGTATAATGGTCGTAATGATAATGGGAGATAGTTATAACATCAGATTTTTTAGCATAGTTGTTAATTTTATTCCTCATCTCTCTCAATTTCTCAAATTCTATATCATTCGGCTTTAAACCATATCTATCGGGGGCTAATGCAACACCCGGATCTATCAAAATCCCCACATCCTTTGTTTTAACATAGGTTGCCAATGACCTAACCCCCAAACTTTCAGAAGCTAAGGGAATAACCTTCATAGTTCCACCAAATTTAACTCATTTTAAAGAAATCACTTAATTTAACCTGCTTGCTCTTTTCATTTTCAAAAATTGAATTTATCCCCTCCCTAATAATTTTTAGTCGTTGTTTTATATAATTATTTACATCGTATTCCTCAGCCATCTTCTCAGCAACATCCATATACTTCTCAACAGCTCCCTTTGAGACAGTTAATATTAAGTTAGAGCCACATTTTGGACACTTTCCTTTTAATGGCACTCTTCTAAACTTAGCCCCACACTTACATCTAACCGCCTGCCTTGAAAAAGCCCTTAAATTCCCAATTAAGTCAGGGATAAAGTGGGACTGTATAACCTTCTCAGCAACATCTCTCTCATCAGTAGCCCTAATCTTCTTAGCAACTGATAGTTGGGCAGTTGTTTTTTCCAACATTGAGCCAAGGGTTTTATAGGCACAAACCCTCGGTCCCAAATCAATCCTTGAAGTTTCATGAGTGTAGCCAATACCCTCATACTGCTCTGGCTTTCCTAATCTATCCTCAACCGTCTCCATAAACTCCTTAACTTCTTTCGGTGAAGGCATCTCTAAGGTTTTTTCATAAAATTCTAATGGATAACTCCACATCGTATCCATGTTATGGACTTCCCCATCAACTTCCTTTGGGTCTAAGATAGTTGTTAAAACTAATGGGGCATCCATTTGCCCTCCTCTTTTGTCTGGCAGGAATTTCTTGGAGAAGTTTAGGAACGCATCTAAGAGTAGGAAGAAAGAATCCTCATCTCCATCACATTGATATGTTTGAATATTCTTGTTTATGATTACATTGTGATACTTCTTAGCAGTTAGTGAATAGATAAATTCATCCTCTGACTTTACTACCTCAGTTTTTCTAACCCCCACAATCCAACCAAAATCATATTCTGTTAAATCATCTTTTCTTATCTTATTTTTATGCAAATCATAAACCTTCTGCTTTCTTTTTAAGAAAAATCCTATTTTTTTGAAGAAGATGTCATAATACTTTCCTGTAATATTTAAAGCATAAACAACTGATTTTGGAGCTTCTTTATCTTTATTTTCATAATATTTCTTTACACAGCTCCCCTCTCTCTCATTTGCATTTTTATCAACTGTCCAATAAGTTTTAATACCAAATCTATTTAGCAATAAATCAATATCCTCCAACAACTCTTTATTTGCACTATAAACAGCTACTCTTGGAGTAGTTATTAAAGCAGTTCCATCACCATCAAAGTAGGCAGAAAGCATTAATTTAATTTTTTCCCTTGGCAACTTAAAGATAAAGCTTGGAACTCTCTTTGATTTTGCCTTTTTTCCAATCTTTAAAACTCTTGTGAAGAATAAATAAACAATTTTTGATGATAATGTTAATTTTCCTTCCTCTTCATTTTCATATATGTTTATATCTCCAAATGCCTCTTTTATAGCTTTTTTAATGGTCTCCCTAATTTCTTCCTCTGAATTTGAGAAATTTATCTGATAAACACTTTTTGACTCCCTTGCATATCCCTCAGATAAGTAGTAGCCAATCAACTTTAATAACGGCTCAACCTTAACAATTCTTTTAATATTGACCTTATCTCTTCTAACACCAATGTAGCAGTTTTTTGGAACATCATCAACTGTTAAATTTGATTTTTCCAATAAGATGAGAAGTTTATTCAATGGTATTGTATCATATCTTAAATAATCATTCAATTTCAGCTCTCTAATTAATTTCTTATCAATATTTTCTTTAATCCAATTGCCAATACCTCTAACTCTCAAAATACTCCATAAATCTTTAAACTCCTCTCTTGAAAATTCTTTTAATAAGTCAAACTCCTCTATATCCTCCTCTTCAAAATCAACCTTTGGAATTAGCATTAAGTCCCCTTCTTTAACATCCATTGCCAATTTTTTAACAAATTTGCCGTTCTCATAAACCATAACTGGATGGTCATAGGTTGTAATAAACTCTCTATTTCCATCTAATGTTATTTTTATAAGATGATTTGGAGATTGTAACTTTATAACTTCCTCAATGTCAGTTAAAACTACTTTTTTATTTTCTGTATCGAAGGAATAGACTTTAACGTTTCTCTTTGGCTTTCTTCTAATGAATGCATCCTTCTCAAATACCTCATCACTTTCATCAAACAACTCATACAGTTCCTTTAATGTAATTCTCTTAACATCTCCATCAATATTTACCAAAATCCTTGTATTTGCAGGGAAGCAGTTTCTTCTCTTTGCGGCATGGAAATATGGATGAGCATAACCAACATTTGCCTTTGTATATCCAATAATCCTCCCAACCATTCCTGCTGAGGTATGAGGAGCCATTCCTATAACTAAATGCCCAATTAAATCCTCCTTCTTTTTTACATTGTAAAATCTATCCATTTTATAAAACTTCTCTAACAAATCATCTATAAAATTAGCTACTCTAACAAAATACTCCGCACAACTCTCTGGGATTATGACATCTTGTGGTTTTAACTCAACTACTTGCTCTCCATCAACTAACTCATTACCATAAATGTCTTTATCATAACCAAGCTCTCTCAATTTTTCAACACTAACATTTATCTCATTTGGCTTAAAGTGAGTTACTGGCACATCAGTGCAGTCAAACCTTGTAGTTCCATCTTTAAAGACATAAACCTCATTCATAGCCCTTAATATTGCCTTTTCCAATGGCTCAACAATCTTCTGCTTAGATGTCATCCCCTTAATACACTTAACATCCCCTGGCTTGTTTATACCCAATCTTTTCAAGGCAGAATACCAATAATCCTTTAAAGGAGCTTTAATCCTTCCAAATTTATCCAACTCTACCTTAGTTCCGCAGAATGGACAGACCCTATATAAAGAGATTTTTCCACATTTTGGGCAGTATGTGTAAGAGACATCAATATCATCCGTGTTGTTTTCCTCAACTGCCTTGTTTATCAATCTCACTTGCCCTCCAGCGTTACCTATTGGAAACAAACCATTAACTGGGGGCTTCATCTTTCTTGGAGCGGCTTTCTCGGGTCTTCCCATCCTTGCTCCAACATAAACATAAGCATTTCTCCTAATCTCAAATGGAGCCAATAAATTTATAAGATGCATGCTATTTTTGGCTGATTTTAAAATTTCATCTATATTATCCACTAAATCCTTTTTATTTTCAACATCAAAGCCCAATGAGTAGAGTAAAGGATAATACTCCTCAATTATAACCTTTTTATTTCTAACTAAGTGACAGCAACCAATCAACTCCAAAATCCTTTTTGCTTTTTTATCATCCTCTACCTCTAAATCAACAATCCAAACCTTTTTACCTTCAAAATTATCCTCTTTCCCTTTTAACAACCAATTTCTTAATAAGATTATATCCTCCTTGCTAACATCATGCCAGTGATATGTAAATCTTGGATGCAATGGAGTTTTTGTTTTTAAAGCAAACTTAACAGCTTCTTCTGGCTTTGGATTCTTTATAAATTCTTTATCATACTCTATATTGTTGGCTATCAATATCTTCTCATACCACTCCTCACACCAACAACTTGGCAGTAATGGGTGGTTGTTCTCTAAAAAATCCCCATAATTAACTAAAACATCCCCCAAGAATAAAATCTCCTCAACTCTATTTCTAACCTCTACGGCTTTATCTATTGTATCAACCCTAATAACATCCCCATTTTTTAACTTAACAATTGGCGGCTCAATGCTATCAACTGGAACAACACAGGTGGCTTTTCCCGGTCTTTCAGTTTTTAGCTGAGTTCCAACAGCCATAAATTCATCTACCAAATACATCAGGGCAGGATGAAATCCTTGTGTGGCAAATCCAGTATTTCTACTCCTTCCATATCTCAACCTAAATCCACCAACCTTTGAAGGATGGGCAAAAACAGGCCTTCCAGCAATAACTTCACTTATAAACTTTTTGTTTGCTTCTATCTTAACATCCCTCCAGTATCCACTTATCTCCTCTTCCTCTTCATCTATTTCTTCTTCCTCTACCTCCTCTTTTTCTTCCTCTTTTTCTTCTTTCTTACTCATTAAATCTTTAAGCCAATCCCATCCCTCTATTCCCAATTTATCAACATGCCTCAATATTTTTGGAGCTTTTAACAAAACCCCTTCAACCAAAACTAATAAAGCCCCTCCCCTCAGTTGGTTTGTTTCAACTCTTGGTAAATCTCTATGCCCAGAAACCTCAACGTCATCCGTTGCTTCTCCAGTAATCTCAATTGGTATATTCCTTATGGCTGTTCTAATCTCATCAGCTGTTGGGTTGTATTGGAAGCTACCAACTTCTGATTGGTAAAGCTCAACTTCTTCAACGTATCTCTCAATCTCGTCTTCTGTTGGTTTATACCTATCTAAACCCATCGCCTTTCTAACAAAGTCCCCAACTAAAACAGATAATGCCTGAGCTGTTCCCCCAGCACTTCTTATTGGTCCAGCATAGTAGATGGCTAAATATTCAGTTCCATCTGGATTTTTTTTGATTTTGACATCTGCAATTCCTTCCAATGGAGCGGCAACAATTCCCTCCGTTAAAACTGCCAGTGCAGTTCTAACTGCCTGTTCTGCCTTTTTTTCTTTATCAAAGTTTCCAAATTTTCCTTCAACGATTTCTTTGGCTATTTCTAATGCCGCTGGCTCTTTACCCAACTCTTTAACCAATTCTCTAATTCTCTCAGCCACACCTTTCGGTCCAACCAATCCCTCAACTCTATCAGCCATATCAGCAGCTAACGGGATTTCAACTTCATCAGTTGGGTCGAAACCTTTTTTCCTACATTCCTCAGCTATTTTGTAAATTTTTTTAACTTCATTAACGATATTTTCAAAATACTTTTTCATGTTTTCAGAGCATGCAACATGAACCATAATAATCACATTTGTAATTTTTGATATTTAATTTAAATGAATCATATAGTTTTTGTTATTCTAATTTAGATATGGGGAATATAATACATTTGCTTAAAAATAATCCATATATACAAATATTTATAAATAACAACATTAAAAATTTAAAAATTTTAAATATAAATAGAAAATAAATATATAATTACGACGTAATTATATAATTATCAAATTAAGTAATAAAATTAAAAAATAAAATAATTATTAGTTGAGGGAGATAAATGAAGCCAACTGCCTATTTCTGTATGGAGTTTGCAATTCATCAACCTTTAAAAACTTATGCTGGGGGATTGGGGTTTTTAGCTGGCTCGCATTTTAGAGCCGCTAAGAGATTAAACCAGCCACTTGTGGGGGTTTCAATATTATGGAGTTATGGGTATTATGACCAATTGAGAGATAGAGAAGGATATATGAAGGTTGAGTATATAAGGAAATATTATGATTTCTTGGAGGATATTAAATTAAAAGTTCCAGTTAAAATAAATAACAACACTGTATGGGTTAAAGCTTATAAATTAGAGGAGGATGTTTTTGGAACATGCCCAATCTACTTTTTAACCACAGACATTCCAGAGAACGATGATTTTTCAAGAACTATAACCCACAAATTGTATGATGCCAATAATATCCTCCACATAGCCCAAGAGATGGTTTTAGGTATTGGGGGCTATAAGGTTATAAAAGAGTGTGAGAATGTAAAACTTTTCCACATGAATGAACCCCATCCTTTACCATTAGTTTTTAAATTAATTGAAGATTATGGGCTTGAATATACAAGGGAGCACGTTGTTTTCACAACCCACACACCACTACCAGAAGGAAATGAAACCCAAGACATTAATTTATTAAAATCCATGGGATTCTTTGGAAATGTTGATGTAAAATTAGCTGAAAGATTAGGAGGGAATCCTTTTAACTATACCGTTTGTGCATTAAGAACCTGTAAGAGAGCTAATGCTGTCTCTAAAAAGCATAAAGAAGTTTGCGATAGAATGTGGAGTTGGGTTAAGGATAGATGTGAGATAGTGGCAATAACCAATGCCCAAGATAAATATTATTGGCAAGACCCTATTATTAGAGAGGCGGCAAAAAAATACGATATAGATATGCTAAGAGAGAGGAAAATGGAATTAAAAGAAATTTTGTTTGAAGAAGTGGCAGACCAAACTGGAAAGATTTTTAAAAAGGATAGATTAACTGTTGTTTGGGCAAGGAGATTTACTGCCTATAAAAGACCTTACATATTGCTACATGATGAGATGAGATTACTTGAATTATTAAAAAAGAAAAAAATACAAGTTATTTGGGCTGGAAAACCACATCCTAATGACCACAACATGATAGCAACCTTTAACTGGATTGTATCAAAAACAAGGGATATGAAAGGAGCTACCATATTAACTGGCTATGAGTTAAAGCTTAGTAAGATGTTAAAGCAGGGTTCAGATATTTGGCTTAATACACCAAAATTAAACCATGAGGCATCTGGAACCTCTGGAATGACTGCCTCTATGAACGCGTCTATACACATGAGCACCTTAGACGGATGGCATGTTGAGTGGGCTAAGATGTATCCAGATGACAGCTTTACGATTG
Source organism: Methanocaldococcus sp. (assembly GCA_027068365.1). GTDB lineage: Archaea > AGJL01 > Methanococci > Methanococcales > Methanocaldococcaceae > Methanocaldococcus. The sequence continues at coordinate 28,462 of JAMOTQ010000032.1, read as the reverse complement.
GTGATGGGGTTAGGGATGATGATGCCTATGTGGCTAATTGTATCTATAATTTGCTGGAAGAGGTTGCTGACATGTATGACACTGAGGATTGGTGGATGAAAGCTTGCAACTGCGTTAATCATATTGTTGAATACTTTGATGCTGAAAGAATGGCTAAGGAGTATGCTGAGAAGTTGTATAAATGAAACTTTACGGTTTTGTAGCCAGAAAGCAGAGCTTTCCATTTCATCAAAGCTAACACCTCCGAGCGTAAGCGAGGAGGTGTAAATTAGAAAGATTTGGAGATAATATCAAAAGGGGCTACGCCCCCTATGGAAATAAAATTTTTGGTGATTTTATGTTAATCTCCCATCTCTCTTTAAGTGATAAAATAACTCTCCTCACTTATGGATGCAACTTTAAATGTAAATATTGTTTTTTTAGTCCATTATCTTGTAAAAAATACTCTGCAAATGAGATTTTAAATAAAATTTTGGAAATTAGAGAGGGTTATGGATTAAATAAAATTTTAATTGCTGGTGGAGAGCCAACTCTACAAAATGACTTGCCTGAGCTAACAAAGCTGTTGAAAGATGAAGGTTTTTACATAATGCTTTCTACAAACGGATATTATTTGAAAGATATGCTTAATAAGCTTGAAGTTGATGAAATACATATAGATTTAAAGGCATATGATGAGAATAAACATGTATATCTAACTTCCTGCTCCAACAAAAAAGTTTTAGATTGTATAAATTATATAGGTAAAAATAAGGACAAATTTAATTTTAAAGTTGAAATAGATACAGTTTTAATCCCAAATATTGTTGATTTGGATGAAATTGAAAAAATAGCTAAGTTTTTAAGTAATTGGGATTTACCTTATAGGATAACTGGCTATGTGAAATATAACAACAATTTAAATGCAGAAAAACCTGATGAAGATAAGATATTAAAGGCAAAAGAAATTGCTTTAAAATATCTTTCCAATGTATCATGCTCCTTAGATTTTAAAAGGCATAAAAAATCTAAAAAAGTTATTATTTGATATATTTATTATTTCTCTTCTTCTTTTATACCAATAACTTCCAATATCTTAGCCCTAATTGCCTCCTCAACTAATTTTCTTAATGCCTCTTTATCAGACACTGCTTTAAATATTCCCAAAGGAATCTTAGCTGCTGCAGCCGTTTGATGTCCTCCCCCACCAAATGCCTTATTTAATATTTCTCCAAGATTTAACCTTAAATCCTTAGTTCTTGCAGATATGTGAATTTCGTCTCCAACAATTCCAAATACGAAGGTTGTTGAAATCCCCTCCATCTTTAATAGGAAATCAGCGGCTTTTGGTAGAGCATCTCTGTTAGAAATTTCACCAACATAAGATAAGGCAATGTTTCCCTTAACTACTCTCCTGTTCATTATTGCTCTTGCTAAAACCTCCATAACCTCTGTTGAAATTTCTGGATTTTCTATCATATTTAAGATGGAGGCATCTATATAGCTTTGTAAGTAGGCAGCTGCTTCAAAGTCCAACTTTGATGTTTCTCTCTTAAAGTAATCGGTATCCGATTGTATTCCATAAAATAATGCAGTGGCTAAGTTTCTTGATGGCTCTATATCTAATTCCATAAGATATTGCGTTAAAATAGAAGCAGTAGCTCCAACTTCTGGCCTAACGTCCATATATTTGGCAGTTAAATCAGTGTTATTGTGATGGTCTATAATTATATCAATGTTTTGAGGTTCAATAGGTAGTTGTTTTGATGTGGAAGTATCTACAACTGCAATGACACAGTAATCATTTAAATCTATATCCTCAACATGTAGAAGCTTTATACCCAATAAATTAATCATTGCCTTGTTTTCATCGTATCCAATACTTCCTCCATAAGCTATGTCTGCATCAACACCCCACTTTTCGGCAATTGTTTTTAAAGCCATTGCACTTGCTATGGCATCAGGGTCAGGGTTTATGTGAGTTAAAATTAATAAAGGAGCTTTTTCTTCTTTTTCAGAGTTTTTTAGTTCCATACATCTTTTTTTACCCTCTATTAATATAGATTTTAATTGCATTAACTTTCTCTTTAATTTCGCATCCTCAACCTCTTTTGCAATGTCTTTGGCTCCACTTTCTAAGATGTTTATAATTTTATCTATATTTAGCCCCATATAGAGCTCTGGATATCTTGGAATTGCCCTTGCAATTTTATATGAGCTTGGGCTTAGTTCACAAACCTTTTCAGCTATCTTTCTATTAACCTCTGGCTCATTCGTTAATATCAATACAATATCTGACTTATCAATTTTAGCTTTTTTTAGTGTTTCTTCATCGGTGGCATCTCCAACAATTACACTTATACCTTCCTTTACTAAATCATCAGCATCGTCAATATTTTTGTCAATAATTGTGAGTGGTTCCTTATTTTTAATGAAATTCACAACTTTTCTTCCAAAAGAACCAAAACCTATAACGGTTATCATGCTTATCCCTATATAAAATAATTTTTGGCAGTATTATTAACCATTTATACAATGATTATAATAATCCTTTTTAATGTGTCATATTTCATATATATACTTTCCTAAATTTTTATCTTAAAAACTCAATCTCTACCCTATCTTTTAAATAATTTATTAATTTTTCAGCGTATTTTAACTTTTTAATTTTTATTCCATCTCCAACATCTATATCATTTTTTATATTTGGTCTTGAATATTTAGTTATGTAAATTCCAAAGTCCATCCCTCCCAATATAAGTTTTTTAGCTTTAAGATGATGAGCTAAAAAACAACACCTATCTCCATCTGTAAATCCTCCAAAGTTTATAAGATTTTTTAAATTTAACTCCTTATAATTTGGTATCTGGCAACTTCCAACAACATTTTTTAATTTTGGAACATAATTTTTAATCTTATCTATATTATCCCCATGTGCATGAACTACAATTATTGAGCCATTTTTATTACATTCAATTAAAGCATCTAAATCCCCATCCAAATCTGAAACTATAATGTCTGGAATTATGCCCTCTTCTAAGAATGCCTTACACGCTCCATCAGCCACTATTATGGGATTTTTACATTTCATTTTTCTTAATTCCTTCAAAATTTTAATATGTCTTTTTATTGATGGGCCTGCACCAAAGATAAAAACCTCTCTACCCTCAATAATATCTTTAAGTTTATCAATAGGTATTGTATTGACTTTCTCTAAAATCTCATTTAAAATAACTGCACTTTCAACATCTTTATCTTTATCAAATCCAAAATCCTCTACAATTTTGTTATAAAATACATCCCACTCCTTCATATCCATATTATCACATTTGGTTATTTGGTTACTCTATTTAAACAAATTCAAATCATAAACTATAAAAACAATACAAATACAACATTATATAAAATGTATATAAAAAAGCTATACACATGCTTCATTGGTGATAAAATGCTAAGTGTAAATAAAAAGGCATTGGAAATTGTAAATAGAATGATAAAAAATAAAGAGGAGTTAAATATTGACGTTATAAAGTTAGAAAATGGAGCTACTGTTTTAGATTGTGGAGTTAATGTTCCTGGAAGCTGGGGGGCAGGAAAATTATATACAAAAGTTTGTTTAGGGGGCTTAGCTCATGTTGGTATATCCTTATCCCCATGTGAATTTAATGGGATAAATTTACCTTTTGTTAAAGTAAAGACCTCACATCCAGCAATTGCTACATTGGGTGCTCAAAAAGCTGGATGGGCTGTTAAGGTTGGAAAATACTTTGCTATGGGTTCAGGACCTGCAAGGGCTTTAGCTAAAAAACCAAAAAAGACCTACGAAGAGATTGGATATGAAGATAACGCAGATGTTGCTATTTTATGTTTAGAGGCGTCAAAATTGCCAAATGAAGAAGTTGCCGATTATGTTGCCAAAGAATGTGGCGTTGAGCCAGAGAATGTTTATTTATTGGTTGCTCCAACTGCTTCATTGGTTGGTTCAATCCAAATCAGCGGTAGAGTCGTTGAGAACGGAACATACAAGATGTTGGAAGTTTTAGAGTTTGACGTTAATAAAGTCAAATATGCCGCTGGTTTGGCTCCAATTGCTCCAATAATAGGGGATGACTTCGCAATGATGGGAGCCACAAACGATATGGTTTTATATGGTGGAATAACCTACTACTACATTAAGAGCGATGAAAATGATGACATTGAAAGATTATGCAAAGCTCTACCATCCTGCTCATCAAAGGACTATGGAAAACCATTCATGGAAGTTTTCAAAGCCGCTGATTATGATTTCTACAAAATAGATAAGGGAATGTTTGCTCCGGCTGTTGTTGTAATTAACGATATTACAACTGGAAAAGTTTATAAAGCTGGAAAAGTTAATGCAGAAGTTATTAAAAAATCATTAGGTTGGATAGAGTTATAAAAACTTTTTACTTTTCATTACCTTCTATTCTAAAATAATTTTTTATTTTTTTAGTTATTTTTTAGCATTTAAAGCTCTTTTTAGTTTTGCCATATCTTTATATATTGGTTCAATCAAATGACCATATTGGTGATGTTATGGTTCAGTTGAATGACTATATTTTAAACCACATTGCAAAAACTCCTTTAATACTCTCAAGATACAACAAGGAGAAGAAGAGATTTGATTATGATATTTTAAAAAATAAGGTTGATAAATACATTGAGAATGGTAAAAGGGAGTTAATTCTCTTGTATGGACTTAGAGGTTTGGGAAAAACAACCCTTCTATCTCAAATCTACCATTATGCAAGATTAAAGATAGAAGCTAATAGAGTTTTATACTTTTCAATGGATGAGTTAAAACTTAATGATATCAACTTAATGGATGCTTTAAAAGCTTATTCAGAAATCTTTGGTATCAACCTATATGAAGAGAAGATAATTCTACTGCTTGATGAGGTTCAGTATGAAAAGCATTGGGATTTGGTTTTAAAAAACCTATATGACACCACCAATATTTTTATAATAGCCACTGGCTCATCTGCTTTAAAGCTTAGAGAAAGTCCAGATTTGGCAAGGAGAGCTTTACATAAACCTATTTATCCAATGACTTTTAGGGAATATTTATATTTAACAAAAAATATCAAGATTGAAAGCCTATTTGAAGAGGTAATTTTAAACAACAACTTAGATAACTTCAAAAAAGTATATGCCAAAGTTTATTCCCTAATTTTGGAGGAAGATGTTAAAAAATATTTAAGAGTTGGTTCTCTACCTTTTGCATTGGAAGATGATGAATTGGATGTCTATGATAAAATCTACACAATGTTAGAGAGAATTATTTATAAGGATGTTAGAGAAGTAAGAGATTTTAACATGGAAACATTAGATAAAGCCTTTAAATTGCTATATCTATTAGCCAATCCAAAGGGAGAGAGATACAGCTATGAAAGTTTGGCAAACACACTTGAAATTGCTAAGGGAACTTTGATAAATTTAGTTGACGTCTTAGAAAAGTGTGAATTGTTATTTAAAATCTATCCCTATGGTTCAATAGAGAAAAAGGTTAGAAAGTCCCAAAAGATAAAATTCCTCCCAGTTCCTATAAAGACGGCATTATGGCATAAAATGGGAGTTGTAATAGATGATGTTTGTTATGGCTCTCTATTGGAGGATGTTGTAGCATTCTACTTATACTTATTTTGTAAAAAGAAGGGATATAACCTAAGTTATGAACCAAAAAAAGGAGGAGCTGATTTTATTTTAATCTCTCCATATATGGAGAAGATTGTTATTGAGGTTGGTTTAGGCAAAAAATCGTCAAAACAAGTTTTAAGGAGTATGGAGAGAGTTAAAGCCTATAGAGGCATAGTTATTGGTGATGAGTTAAAAGTTGAAGATAACATCCTACATATACCTTGGAAGGGTTTTTTATTGCTGATTTAATGTATCAATTATGTTTTTAAACCCCTCTTCTTCATTAACTACTCTCCCCCTAACTTCCCTCAAAATCCTTTGAATGGTAAATTTATATCCCTTATTGTGTTGATGATAAATTTTTAACAATGGGCATCCATAACTTGCCTTTAACTCAATGCCATTGTTTTTTAATATCTCCCTCTCTTCATCCTTTGTTAGGGCAAAAAAAGAAGGTAAATTAAATCTAAAAATATCATCATCTTTATATAAAGACAAATATCCAAAAGCCAATAAATCACCAAATATAACAAACTCAGCATTAATTTTTTTGGTATAATCTATAACTGCACTTTCAATGATTTTATGGCATCTACCACAGGGATGAAATCTGCCATTAACAACTCCTTTATAAACCTCTTCTAAATCTACATTAATAAATTCTAACTCTACCCCTATCTTTTTAGCTATGTTTTTGGCATTTTCTTTCATCTCATTAGTCATTATATATTTTGAATAGCAAGAAACTGCTGTAATATTAAATATATGTTTTGCTATTATTGCAGATGTTGAGCTATCTACCCCTCCACTGAATGCAACAACTGCTCTTGGCTTTTTATCAATGGAAATTTTATAAAACTCTTTATCTCCCCTTAATCTCTTTAAAATCATATATTTTAAGGGCTTTTTAAGCTCTATATTAATATCTAATTTCTCTAAAATTTCCAATGAATTTTTTAGCCGTAATTCTTTAAGTTTTTGATTTACTCTCTCCTCTATAATTTTTTCAAAATTCATATTTAGCTCCTCAAATTACGATTTTAGATTTCTTTACATTTAGACAATAGATATATATTACATTAACGATACTCAAAATATTGTATCATAAATTCTATTGGATGTGGAGGTGTAAAATTATGCACTTCGTGTTATACTTGCAACCGATTTTACACATTCCAGAGGACTACCTTGAATTCTTCCAACAGTTAGACAAGAATTCTCCATATAATATTAAAGTAAATCTTAAAAATTCTAATGGAAAAATTGTAGTAAAAAATGTGTTGGGAAATAAGACAATAAATCAAAGTTGTCCCGAAATTACAAAATTAGGAAATTTAAGCAATATATTACGAGAGAATAAAAAACATAGAGAAAAAATTGACATTGTAGAAATTATAATCACTAAAAATAATTCTCCACGTCCTAAAAAAATTAAAAATCCAAATAAACTAGCTATTAATGGTAATACGTTGATTATAAATGGTGAGTCTATAGATTTGAATAATATCAAAGAAATAACTTTAGTATTAAATGTTTAACAAGGACTAAAGCATTATATAAACCTCACATATTCTCTCTTTTATCCAAAACATTATGTATTATAGTTATACAATGATTTGCATGCAACTCTAATGGAGATAGAGAGATTCTTTTAGCTTTAATTTCATTTAAAAATTTTTCATCCTCCTCTCCAATACCAATATGGTCTCCAATTATAAAAACAGAGTTTTCTATATCAACATTCTCAACATCTTCACCATCTTTGTGTAAATAATAAATATTTTTTCCTTCCTTTAATTTTTCTAAAACTAAATCTCTAAAACCCAATCTCCTAACGTAAATTCCAGGAGTTGATTGGTTCCAATCTTTTCTTTGCTCTTCATCAAGTTCTTCAAATTTTTTAAGGGCTTTTTTTATAAATATTGCTATGCTCCTCTCATCCGGAGAGACCTTTTTTAACTCGCTACCAACAAATTTTATGCAAACTGGTGGATTTGGTTGTCCATATAATACAGCATAAAAAATCACATCCCTCCTTATATCGTGGGATAAAAAGAATGCATCACTCACACATCTACATAGTAAATCCAACCTTCCACAACTTCCTGGTAAATCCTTTAAATTTATATCTGAGGAGGTTATTGTTTTATTTGCTTTGAATATAAATTCCCTCATAACATCCCTCCAAAACTTTAAGGCAATTTTTAATTTTAAAATTTTAAATTCTAATCATAAAAAAGGTTTTATTTTTAACTCTTTGTTATTAATTTTTATAGCATACCTCTTTTTAACCTTTCAGGGATTGGGCTTCTTGGAATGTTATGATACAATTCCAAGGCAATATCCACAATATTAACACATCTATCTCCAAATCTTTCAATGTCCTTTAAAAACATTCCAAATTGAACATAGAAATTTAAGTCCTCTCTCTTATTTTCCAAAACCTTATTTAGCAATAAGTCAAGGTTTTTATGTAGTTGTTCTTCAAGTTTGTGAATTTTTGTCTCTTTCTTTTTACTTATAACAACATCTATTGCCTCAATTAGCATCTCTCTAAGGATATTAAATATAATAGTTATCTCCTCCTCAATATCCTCATCTAATTTTAGCCCATGAACTATCTCCTCAGCAATATTTGCTATATAATCCCCTAATCTTTCAAGGTTTGAGGCAATCGTAGCAAATGCATTGGCATAAGCTCCGGGCAAGTATTTTAGAGCGTTCATGCTTAAAAGCAATCTAATCTCCTCTTCCATCTTATTTAAAGCATAGTCCTTAATGATTACATCCTCAGCCAATTTTTTATCGTTGTTTTTTAAGGCAGTATATACCAAATCTAAGTTATTTAAAAGGGTTTTTTCCATCTTTTCTAAGGTTGTTTTTATCTCCTTCATCAAAAGGTTTTCATCAAACTGTAAATTTAGTTTATGCAATTTTCCCATATCCACAACATAAGGATGTTTGACTATCCCCTCATCAATCAACGGCTTTAAAAGTTTAGCAACATACCTCCTACTAATCCCAAGCTTTTCGGCAATCTCATCCTGCGTCTCTGGCTCTTCCTCAATAATAACCCTTATTATCCCAGCTAAGGTAGCTTCTTTTCCTCTTAGCATACTATCACAAAATAACATTTTATAATTCATATTTTATGTAATTAAATACCTATCTTTCTATAAATAGTTTAACCTTAAAAGTAGTTTTCAATACAACAACAATAAATATAAATGGCAAGGAAAATTAGTTATTTGTGATGTTTATGGTGATTTTATGGCTATTGCTTATGCTAAGTTGTATGAGTTGATTTATAAAAATGTTAAGGACGAGAAGAAAGCAGAGGAGTTATATAAGATAGTTGAAGAATTTATAAAAGAGAACGAACAGAGAATTGATAAAAGATTTGAAGAAAATAAAGTCCTTATAAAAACAGAATTAAAAGATGAATTAAGAAACGAATTAGCTACAAAAGAGGATTTAATGCTCGTAGAAGAAAAACTAAGAGGAGAAATAAAGACAATGGAAGAAAGACTAATGAGGTATGTTGATAACAAATTTAGCCAGTTAGATAAAAAGATTGATAACAGATATACTCAAATAATGATAGCTCAGATAATCATATTCTTTGCTATAATTATAACAAACTTTAATTTTTTGAATGCATGATTATCTAAAAAATCTTTAATTAAAAAGTATTTTTTTCTTTCCTTTCAATTTCAAACCCTTCCCTTTATTCTCCAAAATTAACCATAGATGAGGCAAAATAAGGATTGGCAACTGCATGATTGTGCAAATAACCTGCCAAAATCCTGCCATTAAAAATTCCATCAAATTTATTAATAATTCCTCTCCCTCTCTCTATTTTGTAGGCAAATCTTTCCTCTTTTATATTAACAAGCTTTGAGTAATGGAACTCATGCCCTTTAAATTTCGATCCCTTCCTTCCAATTAGGCAGTTTTCTAAAAATTCTGCCTTAACATAGCTAAGTCCTTGAACATTTTTGGTCATAATAGCTGAGCAGTTTAATAAACCAACCATTGGCACATTATCAATGGACTTTGTTAAATACATCAATCCCCCACATTCTCCATAAATATAGCCGTCAAACTCTCTAATACTTTCAATCATCTCCTTATTTTTGCTTAGTTTTTCTTTAAAGAGTTCTGGATAGCCCCCTCCAATGTATAAGATATCAACATCTGGAACTTCACTATCTTTTAATGGGCTAAAAAACTCTATTTTAGCTTTATTTTCTTTTAAAGCATCAAAATTATCCCAATAATAAAAATTAAATACTTCATCATAAGCAACAGCTATTTTTTTGTAGTTCTCATTAACTTCCCATAAAAAAACATCATCAACCTCTTCAAAATCTTCATCAGCAATCTCCACAATCTTATCTAAATCTAAATATTTTTCAATCAATTCCCCCCATAACTCTACTTTATTTTTTATCACTTCCAAATTTTCTGGTGTAGGAACTAAGCCAAGATGTCTCCCTTCAACTTTAAAATCTTCATTTCTTGGGATGAATCCAATTATCTCAACATCTGGGAGGTAATAACTCATCGCCTCTTTTAATTTCTTTATGTGGTTTTCACTCCTAACAAAGTTAAAAATAACTCCCTTAATCTTCACATTATCAAAACTCATAAAACCTTTTATCATTGCTATTGCACTCCTTGTTAAGCTCTTCGCATTTACAAGTAGAATTATAGGGCTATTTAACGCCTTGGCTATACTTGCAGTGCTTCCAATATCTTTTATTGGAGAGATACCTTCATAAAGTCCTCTAACTCCTTCAATAACGCTTATATCCTTATCCTTTGAATGTTTTTGGAATAAGTATTTTATCTGCTCCTTATTCATAAAAAAAGAGTCCAAGTTTCTTGATTTGTTTCCTGTGGCTATTGTGTGATAAGTTGGGTCTATATAATCAGGTCCAACCTTATAGCCCTGAACGTTGTATTTTTTTGACAACGCCCTCATAATTCCAGTGGAGATAACTGTTTTCCCTACCTCACTTGATGTTCCTGCAATTACAATTCTTTTCATACAATCAACCTCTTTTATATAGAAAATAGCAATTATAAAAATTATAGAGATTTATCAAAAATTTAAAAATAATTATAAGTTATTTTTTTAATTACTTTCCCATTAAAGCCATTTTTGCTAATAACGCACTCAATTGAATTCGTTCATTAGCCCCTTCAACTATTCTGAAATCAGTTTCACCAATAGCATCTGCTAACTCAACCTTCTTTCTCTCATCTATATCCAAGTTGTTTATCTCCCTAAACATCTGGTTTAATATATCCTCCCCACTCATTCCCCATTCAACCATTAACTTGTATAATAAATCTCTCGCTTCAATAAACTTTCCATTTAAAGCTAATTGCATCATCTTTTTAACTTCCTCTGGTCTTGCCCTTGATGAGACCTTATAAACAATCTCATCATCTATAACATCACTTAACGCTGCTGCTGTTTGCAAGACATTTATTGCCTTCCTCATATCTCCCTCTGAAACATAAATTATTGCATCCAACCCACTTTCAGTTAATTTTAAACCTTCTTTCTCAGCAATTTCTTTTAGCTTTTTAGCTATATCTTCCTTCTTTAATGGTGAAAACCTAAATATTGCACATCTTGATTGAATTGGAGGGATAATCTTGCTTGGGTAATTGCAACTAAGAATAAAACGAGCTACATCTGAATATTTCTCCATTGTTCTTCTTAAAGCGTTTTGTGCATCTGCTGTTAATGCATCACTCTCATCTAAGAATATAATTTTAAATGGAACATCTCCAATTGGCTTAGTTCTTGCAAATTCTTTTACTTTTGTCCTAATAACGTCTATCCCTCTTTCATCTGACGCATTAAGTTCTAAAAAGTTGTCTCTCCAATTTTCTCCAAATAAATCCCTTGCTAAACATAAAGCGGCAGTTGTATTGTGCAGTATAGTTGGTAAATTACCACCAATGAAGTTGTAGTATTTTGGAACATGCAAATCATAGATTGTGAATTCTCCACTTAATTGCTCAATTTCAACAATTTCATCCCAATATAATTGATTTTCATGTAAAAATATAAGATATGATATTGCATCCTTTAACTTATCATCTATATTGTTATCCATTGTTTCTAATTTGTAGAGAATTTCTTTTAAAACGTTCTTACTTAAATCAGCATCTAAATTTAATTTTTCTGATAAATAGTTTAATATATTTTCATTTATGATTAGACCTTTTCCTTTCAATTTTTTATCTTTAAAGATAAAGCCATTTTTTTTATAAACAATATTGCATGGAACTGCTAACTTATCCCCAACCTTTAAATTCTCTGCCTTCTCCCATTTTATTTCTCCATTTTTGTTGTTTATTAATAAAGGGTGGTAGGTAGTTACCTTTAACTCTCTACCCATTTTGGTTTTTATTTTTATCAAAGTGTTGGTTTTATCCTTATAAACATACTGCACATTAAACTCTCTGATTTTTCCGTATTCATCAATTCCTAAAACCTTTAAGTTGTTAGTTAAAGTTGCTCCAAACTTCCCATTACTAATTTCTTCAACAACCTCTCCAATTTTTTTAATCTCTCCGTTTATAATAACCTTTGTATCCCCTGTTAAGCACTTTCCAACCCCAGGAGGTCCGCTAAATAATAAATGTGGCATGCTTTTTTTTTCAACGTATTTCTTTAATCTTTTTACGATTTCATCCTGTCCAACAATCTCGTCCAATGTTTTTGGTCTATACTTCTCTACCCATGGTTTGTCCATATTATCACCACAAAATTTTATATCCTATTTATAAAGTTTTTAAATCTTACTTAGCATATAATCCAATATTTCTCCAAATCTCGACTTAACAATATCTTTTTTCCCTAAAACCTTTGCATGAGCATCTAACTCAACAATTGCATAATCATAAATCTCTTTTATAGGGTAATAAGTTCTTGGTCCATCACTTATGCCTATCTTTATTATATCTTTATCTATTTCTTCAATAGGCAAAGCATGGGGAACACCAGAGACAACAACAGCATCAACATCCAAATCTTTTAATATATTAACTGCCTTTTCTCCGGTTATTGGATATTCATCTAAACCCCCTGTAATATAATCTGCTTTAAAACTATTTAATATATTTTTTGCATCCCTTCTTATCTTTGGAAGCCCCTTATTTGTATCTAAATTGGCAATATTTACACAGTTAAAATATTTATTCAATACAATTAAAGGATGAGCAAATAAATAGGCAGTTTCTTTTTTAGCATTTAATACACAAGCTATCTTCCCATCTTTTTCTTTTAATTCCTTTAAAGCATTTATAGCTTCATTTAAATCATCATCATAGGTTGGTTTTATATACTCTTTCTTTGCCATCCCCCTCGTTTTCTCAATCTCAGTGGCTTTTTTTAATAAAAACTTCTGCCTCTCAAACTCTTTCTCATCAATAATTCCCAACTTTAAAGCTGACTCCATTGCCCTTATAGCTCCAACTGTGTTATCCCCACTACCACTATGCACTTCAACTGGGATTATTATGGCTCTATCATCATCAACAAACTCCCATAAGTCCTCTCCAATAATCATACTTGCACATGTCCCAACTATACCAATCATTGGCTTCTCTTTCTTTAACTCATTTTTTAAATAGTTAATTGCATAGTCCAAGGCATTTTTTAAATTCTCAGAGGCTCCAAAGACAATGGCGTTTTCATCTATATTACTTGTAAATACTCTAACTCCATCCAACTCCAACAATCTTGCTGTTCTAAAACAGCAACCACTTGGTCCATGTAAAATTATAGCATCAACTCCCAAGTCCCTAAGTTGATACATTGCCGCGGCAATAGGAGAAGGTCTTGGATGAAATATCATTAAATCCACCCCATAAAGTTAATTTTAATATTTTAATATAACCTATGCAAAAACCATATGTTATTTATTTCACTATCAACAAAAAACTTTTGGATTGTTAAAACCCAACAAAAATAAATTTGGTGTGAGATAAAATGGGCAAAAAAATAATTGGATTATTGGATGGAGATAGAGTTATAGTTTTTGATAAAAACGGAATATCTAAGTTGTCAGCAAAGCATTATGGAAATGTTGAGGGAAATTTTTTATCTTTATCATTGGTTGAAGCCCTCTATTTAATAAATTTGGGGTGGTTGGAGGTTAAAGATAAAAATAAAAAAATAATGAGTTTTGAAGAGTTATATGAATATGCAAGAAATGTTGAAGAACGGCTGTGTTCAAAATACTTAGTTTATAAAGATTTAAGAAGTAGGGGCTATATAGTAAAAACCGGCTTAAAGTATGGTGCTGATTTTAGGTTGTATGAGAGAGGAGCCAACATAGATAAAGAACACTCCGTTTATTTGGTTAAGGTATTTACTGAGGATAGTTCTATCTTATTAAATGAACTGACGGGCTTTGTTAGGGTTGCCCACTCAGTTAGAAAAAAGTTGTTGATAGCAATAGTTGATGCCGATGGAGATATTGTTTATTACAACATGGCTTATGTAAAACCATAAAAAATAAAAAAATAAAATTTATGGAGGGGAAATGATGATTTTAACACCAGAAAATGAGAGAAAGCTTATAATTGATGTTTTAAAAAAATTTGGTGTTCCAGAAGAAGATGCCAAAATAACTGCTGATGTTTTTGTCGAGGCAGATTTAAAGGGCTTCACTTCCCATGGAATTGGTAGATTTCCTCAATACATAACTGCCTTAAAATTGGGAAATATAAATCCAAAGCCAAACATAAAGATAGTTAAGGAGAGTCCAGCAACAGCAGTTGTGGATGGAGATTTAGGTTTAGGGCAAGTTGTTGGAAAAAGGGCAATGGATTTAGCCATAGATAAAGCAAAAAATGTCGGAGTTGGAGTTGTTGCTACAAGAAATGCTAATCACTTTGGTATAGCCGGCTATTATTCAGAGCTGGCTATGCATCAGGATATGATTGGAATAACAATAACAAACACAGAGCCAGCTATGGCACCTTTTGGTGGTAAAGAGAAGATTTTAGGGACAAATCCAATAGCCATTGCTTTTAAAGGAAATAAATATAAGTTTTCCTTAGATATGGCTACTGCTTCAATAGCGAGGGGGAAGATTTTAGAAGCGTTAAGAAAAAAAATAAAGATTCCAGAGGGTTGTGCAGTGGATAAAGATGGAAGACCAACAACAGACCCTGCTAAGGCGTTGGAGGGGTGTATATTACCATTTGGAGGACCTAAGGGGTATGGTTTAGCTTTGGCTATTGAGATGTTGTCAGCAATTGGTGGGGCTGAGGTTGGAAGTAAGGTTAGAGGAACAGCAAACCCAAATGAGAGATGCACCAAGGGAGATTTGTTTATAGTTATAAATCCTGACTTTTTTATGGGTAAAGAGGAATTTAAGAAGAAAGTTGATGAGTTGATGGAGGAGATTAAAAGCTCAGAGCCAGCAGAGGGCTTTGAAATATTAATTCCTGGGGAAATTGAAGAGAGAAATAAAGCCAAAAGAAAAGAGGGTTTTGAAATTGATGAAAACCTATACAATCAATTAAAAGAGATATGTAAAGAAGTTGGGTTAGATATTGATGGTTATGTGGTGAAATAATGCTAATAAAAGATATTATGAAAAAACCTATTGTAGTTTATGAGGATAATGATTTAACTGATGTTATAAAATTGTTTAGGGAAAAGAAAATAAGTGGTGCTCCTGTCTTAAATAAAGACGGTAAGTTGGTGGGAATAATTTCAGAGAGTGATATAGTAAAAACATTAATTACTCACAATGAGGATTTAAACCTTATTTTACCATCTCCATTGGATTTGATTGAATTGCCTTTAAAAACGGCTTTAAAGATTGAAGAGTTTAAAGAAGATTTGAAAAATGCTCTAAAAACAAAAGTTAGGGATGTCATGACTAAAAAGGTTGTAGTTGCCAAGCCGGATATGACAATTAACGATGCGGCAAAGTTAATGGTTGAAAATAACATCAAAAGATTGCCAGTGGTTGATGATGAAGGAAATTTAATTGGTATTGTTACAAGAGGGGACTTAATTGAGGCATTAATTTAGAATAAATAAACTTTTTATTTTTGTTGTAAATATTTAATTTATAGAACATCCGACTATATTTGTTATTATTTTCAAAACCTTTATAATGGTGAGATTTTGATAATCCAAACTCCATCAAGGATTCACATGGGGCTTATTGATTTAAATGGTTCTATTGGGAGGGTAGATGGAGGCATTGGTTTAGCGTTAGAAGAACCAAACATAAAAATTGAAGGGAAGGAAAGTGATGAGATAAATGTTGAGTTTGATAAAAGATTAATCGAAAGGTTTGATGAAGATTTTTTAAAATCTATTAGAGATAGAGTATATAACACAGCTATTAAAGTTTTAGAAGTCGTTGATGGGGAGGGGATTGATTTAAAAATCCTATCTCTATTTCCGGCTCATTCTGGTCTTGGTAGTGGAACACAGCTATCTTTGGCTGTTGGTAAATTAATATCAAAAATATATGATAAAGAAATGGATGGTTATGAGATAGCCAAAGTTACTGGAAGGGGAGGGACTTCTGGCATTGGAATAGGGGCTTTTGAATATGGCGGCTTTTTAATTGACGGAGGGCATAGTTTTGGTAGGGGTAAAGATAAAGAAGATTTTAGACCTTCATCTGCTTCAAAGGGGGTTAAGCCAGCACCGATAATATTTAGGCAGGACTTTGATTGGGAAACTATCTTAATAATTCCAAAGGGAGAGCATGTCTATGGAAAAAAAGAGGTTGATATATTTAAAAAATACTGCCCAGTTCCTTTAAATGAGGTTGAAAAAATCTGCCATTTGGTTTTAATGAAGATGATGCCAGCAGTTGTTGAAAAAAATTTGGATGATTTTGGAGAGGTTGTTAATAAGATTCAATATTTAGGGTTTAAAAAGGTTGAACTTAATTTACAGTCAGATATTGTTAAGGATTTAATTAGGGAGTTGCATAAAGATGTTTATGCAGGACTTTCAAGTTTTGGACCAACAATTTATGCCTTTGGGGATAAAAAATTAATAATTGAAAAAGCTAATAAAGTTTTTGATAATTATGGAGTTTGTGGGGATATAATTATAACTAAGGCAAATAATGTAGGGCATAAAATTTGGTGATAAGATGGGAATATTGGATAAGTTAAAAAATATTTTTAATAAAAAGGGGGAAAAGGGAGAGGAAGAGTATATGGAATACATAAACAAAGCTAACCAGTATTTTGAATCTGGGGATTATGAGAAAGCTGTGGAGTTTTATTTAAAAGCTCTAAATATTAAAAATGAAAATGCAAACGATTGGTATAATTTGGCGTTGTCATATTATAATTTGGGGGATTATAACTCTGCATTAAATGCATTAAAAAATGCGATATCACTTTCAAAAAATCATAATTTCTTTTATTTGAAAGGGCTTATTCACTATAAAATGGGTGAATTAAATAAAGCGTATGATTGTTTACTTAAAGCATCTGATAAGATAAAAAAGAGTGAAATATATGAGATGTTGGGGGATATCTGCCTTAAAAATAAGAAATATGAAACTGCTTTAAATTATTACTTGAAAGCGTATAAATTGAATGAAAACAATATTAATGCATTAATTAATGCTGCAAAACTTTACTTGTTGCTTGGCGATGTTGAAAATGCATATACTTTATTTAAACAACTCTTAAATAAAAATGTTGATGGGGAATATGCTGAGATTGCTAAATCGTTGGAAAAAATCATAAAAAATATTGATAACAATACAGTTGATTATTTATCTCTTGGGATTAGGTATTTAGAAAATAAGGAGTACATCTCTTCATTAAAATATTTCAATAAAATTTTGGAAATTGATGAAAATAATGACGTGGCATATTATTACAAAAGTGTAGTTTTAGAAATATTTGAAGAACACTTAAAAGGCCTTTCTTCAATAGAAAACGCCATTTATGAATTTGAAAGATGTTTATATTATGCAAAAAAGGGGGATTTATTAAATAAACTTGATAAAAATGACGCTGTTGATGCATACAAAAAATCCATTGAAATATATCAAAATCCATATGCATACTTTGGATTGAGCGTATACCATTACAAACATAAAAATTATGAGGAAGCATCTGAGTTATTTGATAAAATATTAGAGCTTTATTTAGGGAATATCCCAGAAAATGAAGCTAATCTATTTACAGTATATTCCCTCATTGGTAAGGGGGACATAACTGGCGTTTTAAAATATTATGAACAAGCAATGATATATGTTAGTAAAATATTGAATTGGAACTCTGAAAATATCAATTGGTTAAAAGTTGCAGGTTACATTTCCTACAAATTAAAAAAATATAATGCCGCTTATGATTACTATATGAATGCTTATCGATTAGATTCCCAAGATATTGAAGTTTTAAAGGCATTAATAGTAATAAATGAAGAAATGGGCAACTATGAAGAGGCATTTTCAATGGCTAAGAAGTTGCTAAAAATAACCAATGATGAAAGCATAAAAGAAATAGTACAAAAGCTAATGAACAGGGAGCCAATAGATTTAGAAATAAATTCTCCTCTCTTAAATCCCCCTACAATTTATTACAAAATTAACGCAATAACTTACTACCTTGCAATGATATACAAATACCTATTTAAAAACCCTATTGGTGCTTACTTTTACATTATGTATGTTGAAAATTTAGATTATTTAAACACTTTGGAAGAAGGACAGCGTAAAAAAATTGAGGAAATACTTGAATATTTAAAAAATGTATTGCCAAGTGAAATGTATAAATTTTGCCAATCTCCAAAAGATTACACCCCAAGTGAAGAGGTTATAAACTTCTGTAAAAATGAATTGGTGTCTTCATTTGGATATATAATTTAAGTTAAGAGAGGGGATGTATGTGAAAATCATAGGAGACACTTCAATTAAAGATTTTACATTTGAATCTAATAATAGAATTAAGTTTGGGGAGTATGTGCTTGCTAAAAATATAGACAATGATGATATATTGGCAGTAGTTAAGGATGTCAAACTTACAAATGAAAAATTTATCTGTACGGCAAAAGTAATCGGAACATTAAAAGACAATAAAATCGAAATTAATAAATCTCCAATTTCCCCAGAGTGCGGAGTAAAACTATGCGATGATAAAATACTAAATAAGATATTTTATGTTCAACGTGGATTGAATATTGGAAGTATAGTGAGTAGGAAAAATATAAGGGTCTATTTAGATACAAATAAATTGGTTTCAAGGCATTTCGCTATTTTATCAGTTACTGGGGGAGGGAAGTCAAATACCGTTGCTGTTCTATGCAAAGAATTTGGAAAAAAGAACGGAAGTGTTGTAATTTTAGACCCCCATGGGGAATATGCCACACTCTATCATGAAGAATTAGAGAAAAAAGTTAAAGCAATACATCCAACAATAAACCCTGCAATATTATCCCCAGAAGAACTTGCTGACATTATTGGGTTAGGTAATAATGATAAAGAGATAAACAAAAAGAGGGTATTCTTAGAATATGCCTACCACACCATAAAAAAAGAATTTCCTGGGCTTAGTGGAATGGATTTTATTGAAAAATTAGGAGAGTTGTTGTATGAGTGGGTGAAATTGGCAGAGGTTGGATGGGAGATTAAATATTATCATCCTCTAAAAAGAAAATACGACATGAGGAAAACTGGTGAGGATGATTTTATTAATTTAGTGTCTTTATATGATAAAGTTAGTAAATTTAAGGAGGACTTCTCATTAAATATTGGCAATAAGGATATTATTGAAGAGTTTGAAATTGGGAAGATAAATGTTGTTAATTTAAGTGGATTGGAAATTCATCAGATGATTACTTTTGTTAGCTATATTGCAAAAAATCTATTATCTAAAAGGATTTTATACATAAAATCTTTAAGGGATTTAAACCATCCAAATGAAATGATAAAAACAAATGCAATAAAAAACTTAAACAACATTGAAACGCATTACAAAATAGCAACGAAACCAGTTGTGTTAATAGTAGAGGAGGCACATATATTTATCCCAATAAATGAAAATACCTCCGCAAGTTTATGGTTGGGAAAAATAGCAAGAGAAGGGAGGAAATTTGGTGTTGGATTGGGATTAGTTTCTCAAAGACCAAAACAACTACATCCTGATGTCTTATCTCAAACAAACACAAAAATAATTTTGAGAATAGTAGAGCCAGAAGACCAAAAATACATACAAAGAGCTTCAGAAGAGTTAGGAGAAGATTTAGTAAAGGACTTGGCATCTTTGGGAATCGGAGAAGCTATTGTAGTTGGAATTGCAATACCCCTCCCTTCAATAGTTAAAATTGATAGATTTGATGGAATATATGGCGGAAAAGACATCGATATCGTGGGAGAGTGGATGGGAATGAATTGGTAATTTTTATTAATTTATATGGATTATTTATTATCTTTTGTGTTTTTTATCTTTAAAATTTTATATTCTTAAATGATATTTTGTGGTGGTTTCATGGAGGTGGAGGAAACAATAAAAAAACTAAATTTAAAATTCAGAAATATAGAAGGGGAAAAGTTGATTTTAGCAATAACATGTGATAAAAATAAAAATGTATTAATGGTTGCGTTTATGAATGAAGAGGCATTAAAAGAAACATTAAAAACAGGATACATGCACTATTATTCAACAAGTAGGAAAAAATTATGGAAAAAAGGGGAAGAAAGTAGTAATGTCCAAAAATTAATAACATTTTATAGGGACTGTGATGGAGATGCCTTATTATTCATAGTTGAGCAGAAAGGGGTAGCATGTCATGAGGGTTATTATTCTTGCTTCCATTACAAAATAGAAGATGGAGAATTAAAAATAACCGAGGAGTATTATAAAAACAATAAAAAGTGAAATTATGGACTTGGAAAAATTTAAAGAAAGGGAAATATCAAAAAAAGAGGCGTTAGAGTTATTTGAAGATAATGAAAATATATTTGAGTTGTTTAAATTTGCTGACAGTTTGAGGAAGGAGGAGGTTGGAGATATAGTTACTTATGTTGTAAATAGAAACATAAACTTCACAAACATTTGCATTGGAAACTGCAAATTTTGTGCTTTTAGGGTAAATGAAAATGACAAACATGCTTATTTTTTGGATATAGATGAGATTGCTAAAAGGGCTGTGGAGGCAAAAAAATTTGGTTGCACCGAGGTTTGTATTCAAGGTGGATTACATCCAAAGATAGACACTTATTATCAGGCGGAGATTTTAAAGGCAGTTCATGAGGCAACAAAACCTTATGGAGATATACATATACACGCATTTTCACCAATGGAGGTTTATTTTGGAGCTGAAAATGCCGGCTTAGATATTAAAGAGGCGTTGAAAATATTAAAGGAAAGTGGTTTAAACAGCATGCCAGGAACTGCGGCGGAGATTTTAGATGATGAAATTAGAGCTGAGTTATGCCCAAACAAAATAAAAACAAAAGAATGGATTTATATAATTAAAGAAGCTCATAAATTAGGCATTCCTACAACTGCAACTATGATGTATGGACATATTGATAACTACAAACACTGGGTAAATCATCTCTTCATAATCAAAGAGATTCAGCAAGAGACAAACGGCTTTACTGAATTTGTCCCTCTTTCATTTATGCATAGATTTGCCCCAATTTATAGAGAGGGGAGAGCAAGAGCAGGAGCTACTGGTATTGAAGATTTGAAGGTTTTTGCTGTTAGTAGGATAATATTTAGAGGGTTGATAAAAAATATCCAGGCATCTTGGGTTAAATTAGGGAAAAAGATGGTTCAAGTTGCTTTGAGATGTGGGGCTAATGATGTTGGAGGCACTTTGATAGAGGAAAATATATCAAGAAGTGCAGGGGCTGAGCATGGGGTTTATATGAGCGTTGAAGAAATTAGAGATATGATTAAGAGAGTTGGATTAATTCCTAAGGAGAGAACTACTTTGTATAAAATTTTGGATTAAATGGGGATGTTTATGGAAGATACAAAAAAATTGGCTTTAAATGAGTTTGTTAAAGCATTGAAAGATAAGTATAAAGATAAGATTAAGAAGATTATATTATTTGGTAGTTATGCAAGAGGGGATTATAATGAAGAGAGTGATATAGACATTTTAATTATTGGGAATGTTCCGCAGAGGGATGTTTCTTTTTTAAGTGCTGAAATACTCCTAAAATATGGGGAAGTTATATCTGCGATAGTAAAAACTGAGGAGGAGTTTAAAAGATATAAAAATTTTTCATTCTATAAAAATGTCCTAAAAGAGGGGGTTATAATTGGATAAAGAAATAGACCTTCAAATATTATTGGCAGAAGAGAGTTTAGATGAAGCAAAAATTTTATTTGAAAATGAACATTATATCGGAGCGATATCGAGAGCTTACTACTCAATGTTTCATTCTGCAAAAGCATTACTGTTAAGTAAAGGGCTAAATCCTAAAAAACATAGAGGAATTTTAAAAATACTTGGTTTAGAATTTATAAAAACTGGGATATTAGATAATAATTATGCACAATATTACAAATATGTATTTGATTTAAGACAGGAAGCAGATTATGGTTCTACATTTGATATTGATAAGAAAAAAGCAGAAATATGTATCGTATATGCTGAGGAGTTTTTAAGAAAAGTTAAAGAGATTATAAACGAGTTAAAATAAGGAGGAAAATATAAAAATGTTAATTTATGTTTTTAAACTTATTACGAAGGTGGTAATTTGGAGATAAGAAGGAGATATTTTTTAAGCAAAAAGGACATTAAAAAAATAAAAAATGAATTAAAGGAATTTTTTGGAGATGTTGATGAAATAATTCCAAAAAAGGGTAATGTAGAAATAGCCATAGCTGACGATTTTGAAATAATATTGGTTGATAAAGAGCCAATTGCATTTAAAAAAGATGATAAAGTAATTCCAACATTAAGATTGTTGTTGAAAAAACTCCCAGATAAAAATTTAGTTGTTGTTGATATGGGGGCAATAAAATTCTTAATAAAGGGAGCTGATGTAATGGCTCCGGGAATTGTAGATGCGGATGAAAACATTAATGAGGGAGATGTTGTTTTTGTTGTAGATGAAAACCACAAAAAACCAATATGTATTGGAATTGCATTAATGAGTGGAAAAGAGATGAAAGAGGAAGATAAGGGGAAAGCAGTTGAAAATATACACTATGTAGGGGATAAGCTCTGGAACTTTAAGGGATAAAATGGATGAAAAGAGATATATAATTATTATTGGAATAATATTAATTTTATTATCTCTACTAATATATTCTATACATTTTGTTATTTTTGGGGACTATGAGCATATATTAAGTTATTTTTTACTTCATTTGGCATTCGTTCCTATTGAAGTGCTGTGTGTAAGTTTAATTATTGAAAGGATTTTAGAGTATAAAGAAAAGAAAAAGAGATTAGAAAAATTAAATATGGTCGTTGGTTCTTTTTTTAATAGTGTTGGAGAGGAATTATTAAAAATAATTTTAGAAGGAGACGTTGGAGATATAAGGAATTACTTAAAAATATCGGATGATTGGGACAATAAAACTTATGAAGAAACAAAAAAATTATTAATAAATCATAATTTCAACATAGATATAGAAAAGATTAATTTACATAAACTTAAAGATTTATTGGAAAAAAACAGGAATTTTCTTTTGAGATTAATGGAAAATCCTCTGCTATTGGAGCACGAAAGCTTTACTGAATTGCTTTTGGCAGTATTTCATTTAGCCGATGAACTTCATAGAAGGGATGACTTAAAAAATCTCCCAAAAAGTGATTTAGAGCATTTAAAGAATGATATTATTAGGGTTTATAGATTATTAATTATTCAATGGTTAAACTACTTAATGCACTTAAAAGACAACTATCCTTACCTCTACTCTTTATGTTTGAGAGTTAATCCATTTGATAAAAAATCTGTGATAATAAGGGATAAAAATGGAAGATAATATAATATACAACATTTATAAAATTTTATTAAACCATTATGGGAAACAGAATTGGTGGCCTGCTGAAACAAGGTATGAGGTTGTTGTTGGAGCAATTTTAACTCAAAATACAAGTTGGAAAAATGTAGAAAGGGCAATTAATAATCTAAAAAATAAAAATTTGATAGATGAGAGAAAAATATTAAACATTGATGAAAACAAATTAAAAGAACTTATAAAACCAGCTGGATTTTATAATTTAAAAGCTAAGCGTCTAAAAAATGTAACCAAATTTATTGTAGAAAAGTATGGAAACACGGAAAAGATGGCTAAGTCAGATAAAGACACTTTGACATTGAGGAGTGAGCTTTTATCAATAAATGGAGTTGGTAAGGAAACTGCTGATAGTATTTTATTGTATGCGTTGGATAGAGAGAGTTTTGTTGTTGATTCATATACTAAAAGAATGTTTAGTAGGTTGGGAGTAATTAGCGAAAAAGCTAAATATGATGAAATTAAGGAAATATTTGAAAAATCTCTACCAAAAGATTTGGAAATATACAAAGAATATCACGCATTAATAGTGGAACACTGTAAAAGGTTTTGTAGGAAAAATCCATTATGCGATAACTGTCCAATTAAAAAAGTATATATATGTGATTGAGAATTATAAGGGTTGATATTCATAAGATATTAAAAGGTGGAGTAGATGAATAAACCAGTAAAAAAACAGCAGCCAAAAAAAGTAATTCCAAACTTTGAATATGCAAGGAGGTTAAATGGGAAAAAGGTTAAAATATTTTTAAGAAATGGAGAGGTCTTAGATGCGGAAGTTACTGGTGTTTCAAACTATGAAATAACAGTAAAAGTTGGAGATAGGAATTTATTAGTATTTAAGCATGCCATTGACTACATTGAATATTAAATTTCCTTTTATCTTTTTTTATTATCCTTCATTTTTCAATTAATTAATTTTTACTTATTTATTATGCTTATTTTATTATGCGTTATATGTATATATAAATCTATATATTTGCATTTATTTTCATAGATGCTAAATATTTAAAAACTATTTTCAGTTAAGTTTAAATTTAGAAGGAAACTATTAATTTCTAATAATATAAACGTGGTGTATAAAATGCCAAAGATGGTTTTATTGCCAAGAATGACAATGGCTTTGGGGGGTTATATTAGAGAAACGATTTTTCCTTATGAAGATGACGGTGAAGTAAAACCATTTCCATACAGAAACGTTATAGTTGGGAATCCAACAGATGAACCGATAAAGATAGAAGTCCCTGCTTATGATGAGGGCTGGATAGAGAGGCATAAAAAATTAGGTTTAATAGTTGTTCCAGTTAATGAGGATGACGATTTTGTTGGATTGTTCCAGATGGTTAAAGAGAAGGTAAAAAGAGCATAAAATATAAAATTTTTACTGGATTTAACTTTAAAAATCCAAAAAAGGGAATAAAATATGATAAAGGGAATTTTATTTGATTTAGACGATACTTTATATAACTCATCAGAATTCGTTGAGATTGCAAGAAGAGAGGCAGTTAAATCAATGATAGATGCCGGTTTAAATATAAATTTTGATGAGGCAATGGACATATTAAACAAAATTATTAAGGACAAAGGTTCAAATTATGGAAAGCACTTTGATGATTTAGTTAAGGCAGTTTTAGGAAAATATGACCCTAAAATAATAACAACTGGAATTATAACCTACCACAATGTTAAAGTTGCTTTATTAAGACCTTACCCACATACAATAAAGACATTGATGGAGCTTAAAGCAATGGGGTTAAAGTTGGGAGTTGTAACTGATGGATTGACCATAAAACAATGGGAAAAACTTATTAGGTTGGGAATTCATCCATTCTTTGATGATGTCATAACCTCGGAAGAATTTGGTTTAGGAAAACCTCACTTAGAGTTTTTTAAATATGGATTAAAGAGAATGGGCTTAAAGGCAGAAGAAACTATTTATGTTGGGGATAGGGTTGATAAGGACATAAAACCAGCCAAGGAATTGGGAATGATAACAGTTAGGATATTAAAGGGAAAATATAAATATATGGAAGATGATGGATATAGTGATTATACAATAAACTCTCTTCAAGAGCTTGTAGATATTGTTAAAGAATTAAAAAAGAACTAAAATATAAAATTTTTTGGGGATAACCAATGTTTAAGGAATTTAAAGCACTGTTATCATTTTTTACGAGGATTCCAATATATGTGGAAGATTTTGATTTTGAAAACATTGCCAACCATTTTTACTTGATTATTTTAATTGGTTATGTGTTTGGAATTTTTAGTTTATTAATTGGCTACATTTTTAGTTTTTTGTTTCCTAATCTTCTATCTGCTGTTTTAATTTTATTTTTTGTTGAATATTTAAACGGCTTTCATCATATAGATGGCTTAATTGACTTTGGAGATGGATGGATGGCTGTTGGAGATAAGAAAAAGAAATTAATGGCTATGAAAGATAGGTATATTGGTTGTGGAGGAGTAGTTTTTGCAGTATTTTTTAATTTATTGGCAATTATATCATTATCTTATATTTTGGAGATTAATATCCTATATCTATTGGTTGTAGAGGTTTGTGCAAAGCTTGGAATGTTGAGCTGTTCAACCTTTGGAAATCCTTTAATTGAGGGAACTGGAAGATACTTCGTTAAAAAGGCAGATGAAAAGTTTTTAACAATTGGAATTATTTTATCTCTTCCATTACTTTTAATATTTAGTGGGATTGAGAGGAAAATTATTATTATTGCTATAATAACGGCAATAATTACTGGTCTATGCATGGCTAAGATAGCTAAAAAGCATTTTGGTGGGGTTAATGGAGATATTTTAGGGGCTTCAAATGAAATAACAAGAGTTATTGTTTTATTATCAATTATAGCCAGTTATAAATTACTTAGCTTATTCTAAAAATGATTAATTAAAAATCAGAAAAAAGGGAAATTATGAAAACATTAAAAAAATATTTTATATTCTTGATGTTGGTAGTATTGGCTTCAATGTCTTTATGTGGTTGTTTAAATGATAAAACTAATTTTAATTATGGTAGTGATTATAATTCATTTGTAAATACCCATGAACACTATTATGGAAAGGTTGTTAAAGTTGTTGATGGAGATACCGTCTATGTAAATGTTAATGGAAAATTATGGAAAATTAGGTTATTAGGCGTTGATACACCAGAAACATACAAGAAAAATAACCCTAATGAATACTATTTATTAGATGGCACTCCAATAACAAATACAACATACTTAAAAGAATGGGGAATAAAAGCCAAATACTTTGCAAAGAAGCAGTTGGAAAATAAAACAGTTATTATTGCCTTTGACAAAGAAGCTCCAAAAAAAGATAGATACGGGAGGTATTTAGCTTATATCTTTATAAATAATAGCAATAATTTGATAAACTTCAATGAAGAACTTTTAAAATACGGTTATGCGAGGGTTTATATAAGTGATTTTGAATTAAGAGATAAATTCTTAGAGGTTGAGAAAGAGGCAAAGGAAGATAGAGTAGGTTTATGGAATTGGCATAATAATTAAAGAGGATGATTTTATGGAAGGGAGAGCTTATGCATTAGCTTCTGGAACAATAATTAATGCAATAGCAACAGGTAAGGGTTCAGCTTTTGGTTTAGATTTAAAGGTTTATGCAAGAGTTAAATTAATAGATGATGGAAAAAATAAGATAGAGGGAAAAGTTTTAGATAATCCAAATATTAAGCCAAATTTAATAATAAGATGTGTTAAAAATACATTAGATTATTTTGGGTTGAATTACTCTGCCTATGTTGAAACAAAGACAGAAATTCCTATAAAATCAGGTTTGAGTAGCAGTTCAGCCACTTCTAATGCAGTAGTTTTGGCAACATTTGATGCTTTAAATGAAAGGATAGATGATGAGCTAATATTAAATTTGGGCATAAAATCAAGTTTTGATGAAAAATTAACTGTTACTGGGGCTTATGATGATGCCACTGCCTCATATTATGGAGGAATAACAATAACTGACAATATAGAGAGGAAGATTTTAAAAAGAGATAAGATGAAAGAGGATTTAAATGTCTTAGTTTTAATTCCAAATTTAGAAAAAAATGTTAATGTAAATAGGATGAAATTAATAAAAGATTGGGTTGAGATTGCCTTTAATGAAGCTATGAATGGGAATTACTTTAAGGCATTGTTTTTAAATGGGATTTTGTATGCATCTGCCTTAAACTTTCCAACAAACATAGCAATAGATGCCTTAGAGGCAGGAGCTATAACAGCTGGATTGTCTGGAACAGGTCCAAGTTATATAGCCATAGTTGAAGATGAGAATGTTGAGAAGGTAAAAGAGAAATTAAATATGTATGGAAAGGTTATTTTAACTAAACCAAACAATGATGGGGCTTCTATCTACTAATTTTAATTTTTTTTATTTTTGAAATCTATCATGATTTTTAATGACAAATTATAAATACCAAAATTGTAAATCTTTTACATTTTGATATGGTTTTAAAGAATTTAAATTAGAGAAATTCAAGTTTCCAGTAATTGGGGATATAGCAGAACAGTATCCCCAATAATTTTTAACTTTTGCCTATTTTTATGAGTTTTTATAGAAATTTAAAAAATTAAACCGTTTTTTATAAATATCTTTTATGCAGTTACTAAGGTATTAATGAATGCCTTCTTTTTGGAGGGCATTCAAATCTTCATTAATAAATTTTATTAATTTTGAAAAACACTATAATTTTTAGCTAAGATTATTAATGAGGGATAGCATGGGAGTGCAGTTTGGTGATTTTATTCCAAAAAAAATTATTTCTTTTGAAGATTTA
>JAMOTQ010000031.1 GCA_027068365.1 Methanocaldococcus sp. | reverse complement strand
TCGTATCCATTAATTATGACTGATGGGTGGATGTTTTGGTCTAACAACTCTTCAGCTTTTCTTAATAACTCTCCAGCAATAACAACAGCTGTTGTTGTCCCGTCTCCAACTTCTTTCTCTTGTGTCTTAGCTACTTCAATTAACATCTTAGCGGCTGGGTGTTCAACACTCATCTCTTTTAATATTGTAACCCCATCGTTTGTGACAACAATATCCCCCAATTCATCAACTAACATTTTGTCCATTCCTTTTGGACCTAATGTTGTTCTAACTGTCTCAGCGATAATTCTACCTGCTAATATGTTCATTCTTTGAGCATCTCTCCCCACATATCTCTTAACATTTTGTGGTAATACTACTATTGGTGCTCCTGCCATTGCCATATTTTCACCTCTTTTGTTGTTACCTTATTCGGTATATATATGTTGATGAAATTCTATATATACTTTACGGTTTTGTGTATTTATATGTCAATATCAAACACTCCATATATGTGAATAATTGGGTTTTACAAAATCTGCATGAAACAAAAATTTATAAAATAGCTTAACAATTTCTTACTTTAACCAATTATTAAAAAAATAATAAGGATGATAATGATGTTCCAAAAGCCAAGAGGAACGAGGGATTTTTTACCAGAAGAGATGAAAAAAAGGAGATATGTTGAGAATAAGTTAAGGGAAATATTTGAGAGGTATGGCTATAAAGAGATTCTAACCCCAACCTTTGAAAGCTTTGATTTAATAGCTAAAAAAACTGGGGAGGAGATTAGAAAACAGTTGTATGTATTTAAAGACCACGGCGGAAGAGAGATGGCTTTAAGGCCAGAGATGACTTCACCAGTAGTTAGATTCTACTTAAATGAATTAAAAAACTTGCAAAAACCTTTGAGATTGTATTACTTTGCTAATTGTTTCAGATATGAGAGACCTCAGGCAGGAAGGTTCCGGGAGTTTTGGCAGATGGGTTGCGAGTTAATTGGGTGTAAAAGCCCATTAGCAGATGCTGAGGTTTTAAACTTAGCAATGGATGGATTATTAAATATTGGTTTGGATTTTGATGTTCATATAGGACATTTGGGAGTTTTAAAAGGAGTTTTAGAGAAGTTTAATGTTAGTGAGGCAGAGGAGGTTAAAATAAGAAGGTTGATAGATAAAGAGGATTATGAAAGTTTAGAGGTTTATTTAACTCAAATTTTGGGAGAGGAGAAGAAGGAGTTGATATTTGATATATTAAAGTTTAAAGGAGGTAGGGAGGTTTTAGAGGAACTAAAAGAGATATTGAAGGACTTTCCAAAATCCATAGAGGCAATAAATAACTTAGAGGATATTTTGGAGTTTGTTATTCATGATAAATATACAATAAACCTTGGAATTGCGAGGGGTTTAGATTATTACACAGGAATGGTGTTTGAGATTTATGGGAAGAAGGGAGCTAAGCAGATATGTGGTGGGGGGAGATATGATAATTTAATAGAGACATTTGGAGGAGAACCAACTCCAGCCGTTGGATTTGCCTATGGATTTGATAGGATTATGATGAATATCGATGATTTAGATGTTGAGGAAGAAGGCATTTTAATAATCCCAGTTAAAAAAGATAAAGAATTAATTAAAAAATCATTAATTATAGCTGATAAGTTAAGAAAGTCAGGAAAAATTGCTGAACTTGAAATTATGGGGAGAAAGTTAAGGAAAGCTTTGGATTATGCAAACTCGAGGGGCTTTAAGAAGGTAATTATTGTTGGGGAGAAGGAGCTTAATGAAGGTAAAGTAACTGTAAAGGATATGATTACAGGAGAGCAAAGATTAGTTAGTATAGATGAATTAACAAACATCTAAACTCTATAACATTATTTTTATAGGATTGATGTTTATGGTGAAGATAACAATTTTATCCCCGGAAGGTAAAAGCTGCAGTGTATTAAATTTAAAAAATGAGATTGAAAACTTAGGGGCTGAGTGTGATATATTTTTATTATCTCATCCAGAAAATTTAATGAGTTATGATTTTAAATTAGAAACTGACTTAATTCACTCAAGATGTGGTATAGGGGATTATTTTGATAGGTTAACTCTTTACTCTTGGCAATTTATAAATGCTTTAGAAGTTGAGGGCTATAAATTTATAAATCCAATTAAAACTCTCTACCTTACATCAGATAAGTTTAAATGCATAAAATTACTTGCAAAAAATAAAATAAAGACACCAAAAACAGCGTTAATTAGGGATTACGAGGATGCAGTTAAATTTATTGAAAAATACAACTTAGATTTTCCAGTAGTTGTAAAAAATTCATTTTCAAAGTGTGGTTTAAAGGTATTTATGGCAAGAAATTATGATGAGTTAAAGCAATTAACAAAAAATGCCATCTGGGAAGGAAAAATAATCCAAGAATTTGTTGATTTTAAAGAAAATGGTTTATATAAAGATATGAGAATATTAGTTGTAGATGGAGAAATTGTTGGAGGTTATAGGAGGGTTAGTAGAGATTTTAGGACAAACCTTTACTTAGGAAATAAAGTTGAAAAATTAGATATTGATGAAGAACTTGAAGAATTGGCTTTAAAATGTGCTGATTTATCTGGGGCTGTAATTTTAGGGGTAGATATATTACCAACAAAAGACAACTACTATGTTGTTGAACTCAACTCTGCCCCAGGAACTAAGGGGTTTAGAGATATAGGTATAAAGGCAGATAAAAAGATAGCCGAGGCATTAGTTAAATATGCAAAATTATAAATAATTTTAAGGATTATCTTATATTGAAATTTCATAAAATTTTTTAAGAGTTTTTAAGTTGTATCTGGTGGAGTTATGGTAACTAAGTATATAATAAAGCATGGGTTGGAACTTGCTTATGACATTAAAGCAGATGCTTTTATGATATTTACTGAGACAGGAGGTTCTTATAAGATACTAAAATCCCTTTTAAAAAAGGAAAGCAATAACAACAACTTAAATATAATGAAAATTTTAGATAGGTTGGATAAATTAACTCATAAACCTTTAAAGATAATTGTTGCTACTCCAAATCAAACTACTTATAAAAAAATATCTTCTGATAGGGGGGAAAATATTTACCCTCTATATATAAAGCATAAAGAGGACAGTAGATGCACTATTGTATATAGTGGAATATTGTATGCTCTTAAAATGAAATTTTTGGATAAGGATGACAAAATTGTTGCGGTCGTAGGAAAGCCAAAAACTCCTGGAAAGTTGGATACAATAATGGTTGTAAATATAAAAGAACATATAAAAACAATAGCTATATATGAACTCTTTGAAACATTGGATGAAAAGCAGAAAAAAACTTTAAAAGAGGTCTTAAAATTAGCAATGGAACTTGGAAGAGAAGGAAGGGAAGGAAAACAGATTGGAACAATATTTGTGATAGGAGACACATTAAATGTTATGAGCATGTCAAGACCTTTAATATTGAATCCATTTGCTGGACATGATGCAAGTATATTTGATGAAGACGTAAAAGGGACTATAAAAGAGTTATCTTCCATTGATGGAGCATTTATAATTACTGATGAGGGAAAAATAATATCAGCAGGTAGATTTTTAGATATAAAAGGAAAGGTCAATATACCAAAAGGTCTGGGAGCGAGGCATTTAGCTGCTGCAAGCATAACAAAAAATACAAATGCCATAGCCGTTACTGTTTCCCAAAGTGGAGGAATAGTTAGAGTATTTAAAGATGGGAAGATTATTTTTGAGACCGACCCAAGAGAAAATATAATATTCTTAGATTGAAATTAAATAAAATATAAAAATAAAAGATTTCTTTTAAATATTGGCAATCTCAATACAAATTAATTATTTTTAATATAAACAAACTAAATTATTTTTTAAATTTACAATTAACCCAATAGGTGATAAATTGACATTAGTTGAAAAAATTATATCAAAAAAAGTTGGTTATGAGGTTTGTGCAGGAGACAGTATAGAGGTTAAAGTTGATTTAGCAATGACTCATGATGGAACTACTCCCTTAACATACAAAGCTTTAAAAGAAATGTCAGATAGTGTTTGGAATCCAGATAAGATAGTTATTGCCTTCGACCACAATGTTCCACCAAACACAGTTAAAGCCGCAGAAATGCAAAAATTGGCTTTGGAGTTTGTTAAAAGATTTGGTATAAAAAAATTCCACAAGGGTGGAGAAGGAATCTGCCACCAAATCTTAGCTGAGAATTATGTTTTGCCAAATATGTTTGTAGCTGGTGGAGATAGTCATACATGCACTCATGGAGCTTTTGGAGCTTTTGCCACTGGCTTTGGAGCTACTGACATGGCTTATATCTATGCAACGGGAGAAACATGGATTAAAGTTCCAAAAACCATTAGGGTAGATATAGTTGGAAAAAATGAAAATGTATCCCCAAAAGATATTGTTTTAAGAGTTTGTAAAGAGATTGGAAGAAGGGGAGCAACATACATGGCTATTGAGTATGGTGGCGAGGTTGTTAAAAACATGGACATGGATGGAAGATTAACATTGTGTAATATGGCAATAGAGATGGGAGGAAAAACGGGAGTTATAGAGGCAGATGAAATAACTCATGATTATTTAAAAAGAGAAAGGGGACTTTCAGATGAAAAAATTGCTGAGCTAAAAAAAGAGAAGATAACAGTAAATAGAGACGAGGCAAACTACTATAAAGAGATTGAGATTGACATAACGGATATGGAAGAGCAGATAGCTGTTCCTCATCACCCAGATAATGTAAAGCCAATTAGTGAGGTTGAAGGGACTGAGATAAATCAGGTTTTTATTGGAAGTTGCACAAATGGAAGGTTGAGTGATTTAAGAGAGGCGGCTAAGTATTTAAAAGGTAGGGAGGTTCATAAAGATGTTAAATTAATTGTCATCCCGGCATCAAAAAAGATATTTATACAGGCATTAAAAGAAGGGCTTATTGATATATTTGTCAAAGCTGGGGCGATGATTTGCACTCCTGGTTGTGGTCCTTGCTTAGGAGCTCATCAAGGGGTTTTGGCTGAGGGAGAGATTTGCTTATCTACAACAAACAGGAATTTTAGAGGTAGGATGGGACATATAAATAGCTATATTTATTTATCCTCTCCAAAAATAGCCGCAATAAGTGCAGTTAAGGGATATATAACAAATAAGTTAGATTGATAAAATAGATATTAGAATTTCTAAAAAGATAGAAATAAAAACGTAATGAAGCATAAATTATTTTATCAAATATATTCTTTGTGATACTATGAAAGTAAGGGATTTAATGGACAAAAATTTTGCCAAAATATATGTAGATGAGACAGTTGAGGATGCGATAAATTTATTAAAAAAGAAGAAGAGATTTTCTGCCCCAATTATTGATAAAGAAGATAAATTAGTTGGTTGGATAACCACATTAGAGTTATTAGGAATTTCAGAAAAAGATTTTAAAAAGCCCATAACAGAGTTTATGAGACCAGTTGAAGAGGTTATTACCGTTTATGAAGATGATGAAGCGAGGGATGTTGTTTTAAAATTCGTTAAATATAAGGTTGTTAGTATCCCCGTCTTAGCAAGAGATGGGCGAGTTGTTGGGATGGTTAGGAATTGTGATGTAGTTAAAACGTTAGCTAAATTATATGAAATTCCAGTGTATAAAATATTTAAAGAATTACAGAATCATATTGGAGATATTACTTGGGAGGAATTAATGGAAGCAGCAGCAGTAGTAACGAAGAGAATGACTGGAAAGGACATAACTCCAAAAGAATATGAAGAGAGGATTAAAAAAACAACCTTTGGAAAGGCAATATGGGCTTGTGGTGGCTTAGAAAAGTTCTTTGTTGGGCTTATTGAGATAGGAATGGTTGCTTTGGCAAGAAAATTGGCAAAAAGAAGGAAGGGGGTTAAATGAATATAGGGGAAGAAATAAAAAATATAATAGAAAAGAAAGATTATGATTTCTGGGAATTTTTAAAAAAGGCGTATGAAAATAATATAAAGTTAGATATTGGGCATTTCATCCTTTTAAATATCCTTATTGGAGTTAATGATTTGTATCATAAGTTATCTGAGAAGTTTGGAGAAGAAGAGGCGAGGAAAATATTGGAAAGAAATAAAATATTTGCCAAAAATTCTGATTTTATTTCTGGGGAGTTTTTAAAGGATTATATTGATAGGAAGAGTAGGGTAGCAGTGCATAACAGAATAAAAGATTTAAAAACACTCGGATTTAAAATAGAAAGTAAGTCAGGACCTTTTGGTGGATATAAAATAGTTGGCTATCCAGAATGGTTTAAAGAATAAAAGAGAATAATTATATATATCTTTTTTGGTGATTTTATGAAGTTTTACAATAGAGAGAAAGAATTACATTTTCTAAAAACTTATGTTCAGTTAGAACCTAATTCTATACTATTCGTTTATGGCCCCAAATCATCTGGAAAATCTGCAGTTATGAGGAGAGTTATTAAGGAGTTGGAAAACAGTAATATTGTATTTTTCTATTACAATCTAAGAAAGTATGCAACACCAACAAAAGAAGAATTCTTAAGAGTATTTTTTGAAAAGTCAGATAAAAAGTATTTGTTAAATAAGTTAGAACTTAACTTAGGAGTTTTTAAGTTTGGAGTTGAAGAGAATTTTGATTTTAATAAGTTAAGCTTAAACGATGTCTTTGCAAAAATAAATGAGAGTATAAATGCTGTTGTAGAGGATGGGAAAAAACCAGTTTTAATAATAGATGAACTGCAAAAGTTGAAGAGCATATACTTTAACGGAAATAAATCATTATTAAATGAGTTATTTAATTTCTTTGTCTCTCTG
The DNA here is from genome assembly GCA_027068365.1 of Methanocaldococcus sp. GTDB lineage: Archaea > AGJL01 > Methanococci > Methanococcales > Methanocaldococcaceae > Methanocaldococcus. The sequence continues at coordinate 4,032 of JAMOTQ010000031.1, read as the reverse complement.
ACTAAAATGGAACATCTTTGCCATGTTATTTGTTTAACTTCTGATACTTTGTTTATAGAGGAGATTTATAGAAACTCTACTTTAGAAAATACTTCAAAGTATTATTTAATTGATTGGTTGGGGAAAGGAACTATAAGAAATATATTAAAAGAGGAAGGATTTAGTGAGGAGGAGATTAATTATTGTTTAAAATATTTATCTTTACCTTATGAGATAGTTGATTTAATTGAGAATAAAAAATTAGGTTTATCTGTTGAACAAACTATAAAGCAGTGGGTTAATATTGAGAGGGATAAAATCCTATATTTAATATCAACTCAAAAAGAGTTTGATATGGAAAAATTAATAAATGCTTTAAAACTATTTGAGGATAAAATAAAAGTTGATATTAAAGAGATTATAAAAAATAATCTTATGGATGAAGTCAAATTTTTAATTAAAAATGAGATTCTATTTTATGATGTTATAAATGGAATAATAAAGCCAACCTCTATAAAGAAGTGGTATGCTATAAAAGAAGTGATACAATAATTATAAAATTTTATAATTAAATTTGGAAATATATCCCCAGAGTTATTTATTTAAACCTCAACTATTTTTTATTAAATTAAAACTTTCCAAAAGTTTAATGGTGATTTGTAATGGAGATGCCAAAGGACTACAACATAGAGATTGAGAAACAGATACAAAAAAAGTGGGAGGAAAGCAAAATCTACAAGTTTGATGAAGAGAGCAAAAAACCACCATATATTATAGATACTCCTCCACCATATCCAACTGGAAGATTACACTTAGGACATGCATTAAACTGGACTTACATGGACATAATAGCGAGATATAAGAGAATGAAGGGCTTTAACGTTCTCTTCCCACAAGGTTGGGATTGTCATGGACTGCCAACAGAGGTTAAAGTTGAAGAGATATATGGCATAACAAAGTCAGATATTGATAGGCATAAATTTAGAGAGTTGTGTATTAAATTAACAGAAGAGAACATTGAAAAAATGAGAAAACAAATAAAATCCTTGGGAATCTCTATTGATTGGGATAGGGAGTATATAACAATGACCCCAGAGTATATTAAAAAGTCCCAAACTGCCTTTGTTAGGATGTATAAAGATGGATTGATTTATAGAGGAAAATTCCCAGTAAATTGGTGTCCAAGATGTCAAACAGCTATTGCCTTTGCCGAGGTTGAGTATAAAGAGAGAGAAAGTAAATTAAATTATATAAAATTCCCTGCCGCTGATGGAGAAGGGTATTTGTTGATAGCAACAACAAGGCCTGAATTAATGGCGGCATGTGTTGCCATATTAGTCCATCCAGAGGATGAGAGATATAAGCATTTAATTGGAAAGGAGTTTATAGTTCCATTGTTTGGGCATAAAGTTAAGTTATTAGCTGATGAGGATGTTGAGAAGGAGTTTGGGACTGGGGCAGTTATGGTTTGTACATTTGGAGATAAGACAGATGTTTTGTGGGTAAATAGGCATAAATTGGAGATTAAAAAAGCTATAAATGAAAAAGGAGAACTAACAGAAATAGCTGGAAAGTATAGAGGGCTAAAAACAGAAGAAGCAAGAGAGAAGATTATTGAGGACTTAAAGAAAGAGGGTTATTTAGTTAAGCAAGAGCCAATAAAACAGAATGTTGGTGTTTGTTGGAGATGTAAGACACCAATTGAAATTATTGTTACTGAGCAGTGGTTTGTCAATGTTAGGAAGCTAATCCCAAAGGTTAGAGAGGTAGCTGATGAAATTAAATGGGTTCCAGAGCACATGAAAATTAGATTGCTAAATTGGATTGAGGACATGGATTGGGACTGGGTTATAAGTAGGCAGAGGATTTTTGCCACACCAATACCTGTTTGGTATTGCCCAAAGTGTGGAAATGTAGTTGTTGCTAAGGAGGAGGATTTGCCAATAGACCCAACTAAAACTGGCTATGTTTGTGATAAGTGCGGAAACACTGACTTAATCCCAGAGACAGATGTCTTAGATACATGGATGGACTCTTCAATAACACCAATGGTTATAACAAAGTGGTTAGATGATGATGAGTTTTTTGAAAAACATTATCCTGTCCAACTAAGACCGCAAGGGCACGATATAATTAGAACTTGGGCATTCTATACAATAGTTAAGTCAATTGCCTTAACTGGCAAAAAGCCATGGAATGAGATTGTTATAAATGGGATGGTGTTTGGAGAAGATGGACATAAGATGAGTAAGAGTAGGGGAAACGTTGTAGAGCCAGATGAGATTATAGATAAGTATGGAGCAGATGCTTTACGGCTGTGGGCAAGTAATAGCGTTATTGGTGATGATGTTCCATTCTTATGGAAAGAGGTTGATTATGGTTATAGATTTTTAAGAAAGTTCTGGAACGCTTGCAGATTTGCTAAGATGCATATAAGTGATGACATTATTGATGAGCTAAAAAAACCAATGGAAATTAAAAATCCAGTTGATTTGTGGATTTTGAGTAAGTTACAGAGATTAATTGAGAGAGTTGATAGGGACTTAGAGAATTATAGATTTAATACAATAGTTGAGATTTACAAATTTGTCTGGCATGAGTTCTGTGACAACTACATAGAGATGGTTAAATACAGATTGTATGGAGAGGATGAGGAGGCAAAGAAAGAGGCAAGATGGACATTATACTATGTGATTGATAAATTGGTTAGATTGTTATGTCCATTTGCTCCACACTTCTCTGACTACATGGCAGAGATTTATAAAATAGATAATCTCCACTTCTCATTCCCAGAAGTAGATGAAAGATTTATAAATGAAGAGGCAGAGAGATTTGGGGAGATAGCTAAAAATACGGTTATTTCAATTAGAAGATTTAAGGCAAATTCAGGAATGGCTTTAAATGCTCCATTAAAATACGTTGAGATTTATACAGAGGATGAAGAGACATACTTAGCTTTAAATAAAACAGCTGAGGATATTAAAGGAACATTGAAGATTGAAGAACTCAAAATAATTAAAGGCAAACCAACCCTTGAATCAAAGATAATTGAAATAATCCCAGATAAATCAAAGATAGGTCCTGAGTTTAAAAAGAATGCTAAGGCGGTTATGGATTTAATTAAGAATGCTGATGAAGAGACGCTTGAGAAGATAATTAATGAGGGATTAGAAACGGAGTATGGAGTTATTAGGAAAGAGCATATTAAGGATGTTAAAAGAGCTTTATTCTGTGAAGGGGAGAAGGTTGATTCAGTTGATATTGAAGGAGTTTTAGCAGTAGCGGTTATTAGAAAATAAAGAAATAAATAAAAATAAAATAAATTTTTTATCTTTATTTTTATTCATCATAAACTTTTATTCCCCATTTTGTTCTAATCTCCTTAAATTTCTCTTTTAATTTTTTAGTTATCTCCCCAACTTTTCTGTTGTTTATAACTCTACCATCAATCTCAAAAACAGGCACAATCTCAGCGGCAGTTCCTGTTATAAATAACTCGTCAGCAGTGTATAAATCGTTAAGAGTCAATGGCTCTTCAACAACCTCTATTCCCTCTTCCTTAGCTAATTTTATAACAACATCCCTTGTAATTCCTTTTAAGATACTTTGATAAACAGGAGGTGTTTTTAAAACTCCATTTTTAACTACAAATATATTATCTCCTGTTCCCTCAACAACAAAGCCCTTATCATCCAATAAAAATGCTTCATCAACACCAGCGTAGTTTGCTTGAATCTTTGCCAATATACTATTTAAATAGTTGAGGGACTTAACAGCTGGATTTAAAACATCTACTGGCAATCTTCTAACTGATGCAGTTATAACCCTAATCCCATCCTCTCCCAACAAAGGAGGCATAGGAATTGCTATACAGAAAATAGTTGGCTCTTTGCACTTTCTTGGGTCTAATCCCAAATCACCAACTCCTCTCGTAACAACCAACCTTATATAAGCATCTCTTAAATTATTAACTCTCAATGTCTCTAAGACAACGTTAATCATCTCTTCCTTTGTTAGTGGAATATCTATGCAGAGGGATTTTGCTGAATCATA
>JAMOTQ010000030.1 GCA_027068365.1 Methanocaldococcus sp. | reverse complement strand
ACATAAATATCCCAGAAAATGCAACATTGGAAACCCCAATAGAAATAACAAGATTGGCGAGGAAGATGTATACAACTCATGTTGAGGAAAGAATAGACCCAAGAGGAAGAAGCTATTACTGGATTGACGGCTATCCAATATTTGAGGAGGAAGAAGATACAGATGTTTATGTGTTAAGAAAGAAAAAACACATTTCTATAACTCCCCTAACCTTGGATACAACTATCAAGAATTTGAATGAATTTAAGGAAAAATATGGAAAAATTCTCTGTGAGAAATAAAATGAAGAATAAAATAACTTTATTTGCATATCATTATCATTCAATATTAATTAACTTTAAATATCACAATTACAAAAAAATATAAAGTTTTGAACAGTAAAAAAGGTGATTTTATTGACTTGCACCATTATTGTTGGAGGACAATGGGGAGATGAAGGAAAAGGAAAGATAATAAGCTATATTTGTGATAAAGACAAGCCATCAATTATTGCAAGAGGAGGAGTAGGACCAAACGCAGGACATACTGTAAATATTGGTGGAAAAAGTTATGGAATTAGAATGATTCCAACTGGCTTCCCATACAAAGAGGCGAAATTAGCTATTGGAGCTGGTGTTTTAGTAGACCCTGAGGTTTTATTAAAAGAGGTTGAGATGCTTAGGGACTTTAATGTTGGAGAGAGGTTAATAGTAGATTACAGATGTGGAATTATTGAAGAAAAACACAAAATTATGGATAAAAAGGATGAGCACTTAGCCAAAGAAATAGGAACTACTGGAAGTGGTTGCGGTCCTGCAAATGTTGATAGGGTTTTAAGAATATTAAAGCAGGCAAAGGATATTGATGCATTAAAGGACTTCTTAGGAGATGTTTCTGAGGAAGTTAATAATGCAATAGATAAGGGGGAGAATGTTTTAATTGAAGGAACGCAGGGAACTTTGCTCTCTTTATATTATGGGACATACCCTTATGTAACCTCCAAGGATACAACCGCTTCATCGTTTGCCGCTGATGTTGGTATCGGCCCCACAAAAGTTGATGAGGTTATAGTTGTTTTTAAAAGCTTCCCTACAAGGGTAGGAGCCGGACCATTCCCAACTGAAATGTCATTGGAAGAGGCGGAAAAGTTGGGAATTGTTGAGTATGGGACAGTTACTGGAAGGAGGAGAAGAGTTGGCTATTTTGACTTTGAATTAGCAAGAAAAGCTTGCAGATTAAATGGGGCAACACAGATTGCTTTAACTGGATTGGATAAATATGATAAAGAGTGTTATGGAGTAACTGAATATGATAAGCTGAGTGAAAAAGCTAAGGAATTTATAAATAAGATTGAAGAAGAAACAGGAGTCCCAGTAACTATAATCTCAACAGGTCCAGAGATGCACCAAACAATTGATTTAAGGAATGAAAAACTATAAAATTTTTAAGCTTTACTTAGGAATTTTTATTTTATAATCTCTTTTTAACTTCTTTTGCTATAACTCTACTTAATATCGGAGGAACACTCTCTGCTGAACCTTTTAATAAAAGGTTCATCAAAACCTAACACCTCCAAGCGTAGCGAGGAGGTGTAAATTATAACTTTTCTTTAACTACAACTACCTTAGCTATTACCCTACTCAATATCGGTGGAACGCTTTCTCCAATTTGGTTGTATTGCACTTCTCTACCACCAAAAAATACAAAATCATCTGGATAACTCATCAACCTTGCCTGCTCCCTAACTGTTAATAACCTATCTTCATAAGGATGAATAAACCTACTTCTTCCTTTAACAGTTGGAGCTAACTTATGAGGATGGAGACGATACCAATTGAACATTAATTTTTTCTTTCCCCTATATCTATACAACGCCTCTCCCCACTTTAATTTTGAAATCATCTCTATTTTTTCCTTAGAGAGTTTCTTAATCTCATGATTTTTTGCATCTTTTGGAATATCTTTTAACGCTTCTTCTACAACAACAATTTTATCAGCTTTTTTTGGCTTTAATTTTATATTTGAAATAAACATTCTCGCTCTTTTTGATGGATTTCCGTAATCTTCTGCCCTAAGTATATTAAAATAAACCTTATGTCCTATATCTCCAAACAGCTTTTTTAATTCATCCTTAACCTCTTTAATTTGTGGAACATTTTCCATAACAAATATCAAATCATCATTTTTTTGTGTAAAATAATCTACATAGTTAATATAATATAAAACTAACCTACCAACTTTGTCTTTATACAACCTATCTAATGGATTATCTTTAATTAACTTATTTGCCTTTGTAAATGGCTCACATGGAGGAGAGCCAATGATAACATCAACCTTCTCATTTTTTATAAATTCATCAAACGCCTTGGGTGGAATTCTCT
>JAMOTQ010000029.1 GCA_027068365.1 Methanocaldococcus sp. | reverse complement strand
TAGAGAATGGCTTCCCACAAAGGTTTGTTAGAGTTGGGGATGTTGTTAAAGTGGATTATGCAATAATTGGATGCCCACCAGATGAGGAAGAGGTTGAAAGAGTAGTTAAGGCAGTTATTGAAAAAGACAAGGAAGTTGTTGATTCATACTTGGTATTAAAACCTTATGAAGTTATTGCTGGAAAACCAATTATTGATGCCTATATGAAGGTTAATGAGGTCTTATTAACTTCAAATAAAGAGTTATGTTTAGGATGTGATGATAAGCCAATAAACGATGAGTTTTGCACTGGTTGTGGAACTTGTGTAGCTAAATGTCCAGCAAACGCTCTAACCATAGACGAAAAGCCAAAAGTTAATATAAGCAAGTGTATTAAATGCGGAACTTGCTTCTTCAACTGTATAAGAGTAAGAGAAGCATTATAAAGTGGGGCTGAACGTAGTGAAGCCCCACTCTATGTATACCAATAGGGCGGAGCCCTATGGTGTTGGGACTTGCTTCTTCAACTGTATAAGAGTAAAAGAAGCATTATAAATTAATTTTTTCATAATTCAAAAGTTTCGAGGTGAGGAATAATGAAATATCTTTCAGCAAAATCAAAATTAAACATTGATGCCCAAGATGGTGGATTTACAACAACATTATTAAGCTACTGCTTAGAAAATGGCATATTGGATGCAGTAGTGGTTGTTGGAGATAAGAATTGGAAGCCAGTTGCTTATTTAGCTACAACTCCAACTGAATTATTGAAATCAACAAAGAGCAAATACTCAATCTCACCAAACAACAAGTTGTTAGAATATGCAACAGAGAACTACGATAAAGTTGGATTAGTTGGTTTGCCATGCCATATATTGGGGGGTTTGCAGTTTGATTTAACTTTGAAGGTTGGTTTATTCTGCACCAAAAACTTCTACTATGATACAATAAAAAACATTATTAAGGAGAAATTTGGGGTTAATATTGATGAAGTTGTTAAAATGAATATTACAAAAGGAAAATTTGTTGTTGAAACATTGAAGAAAAAGGGATTTGCTGGAACTGAAAAAGTTGTTTATGAAATTCCAATAAAAGAGATTGAAAAACTCTGCAACTTAGGATGTAGAGTTTGCACCGACTTCTCAGCCAAATATGCAGATGTATCAGTTGGAAGTGTTGGAAGTGAAGATGGATGGAACACTGTAATTGTTAGAAGTAAGATGGTTGAGGACATAATAAATGAGATGGTTGAGAAGGGATTAATTGAAGTTAAAGATGCAGTTGATATTAAGGCAGTTGAAAAATTAGAGAACATTAAGAAGAAAAATGAAGAGATTAACAAATGCTCAGCATACTTTGCTGTATGCCCTGCCCTCTTTTAAATGATTTTTATAAATTTTATATATATTTGTTTGCATGTGTATTTTTTGTGAATATTTAATTTTTTGTGGTGATATGATGCTAATTAAAAAGATTGAGGAGTTAAAAAACTCAGAAATTAAAAATATTATTGATAAAAGAATCCAAGAATTTAAATCTTTTAAAAATAAATCTAATGAAGAGTGGTTTAAAGAGCTATGTTTTTGCATTTTAACAGCCAATTTTACGGCTGAGGGGGGAATAAGAATACAAAAAGAAATTGGAGATGGGTTTTTAACTTTATCAAGGGATAAGTTGGAGGAAAAATTAAAAAAATTGGGGCATAGATTTTATAGGAAGAGGGCAGAATATATAGTTTTGGCAAGAAGATTTAAAAATATAAAGGATATAGTTGAGAGTTTTGAAAATGAAAAAGTAGCAAGGGAATTTTTGGTGAGAAATATTAAAGGGATTGGATATAAGGAGGCAAGCCACTTTTTAAGGAATGTTGGTTATGATGATATTGCTATAATAGATAGGCATATATTAAGAGAACTCTATGAAAACAACTACATTGATGAGGTCCCAAAGACATTGAGTAGGAAAAAATATTTAGAGATTGAAAATATATTGAGAGACATTGGAAAAGAAGTTAATTTAAAACTCTCTGAGTTGGATTTATATATCTGGTATTTAAGAACTGGGAAGATTTTAAAATAAAATATTTTATACTTTATTTTAACTGTTCTAAAATAATAGCTGGGCAAATCTTTTTTATACCTTCAATCTTTCCAATTTTATTAAATATTAAGTCAGAAAACTCTTTCCCATCCTTAGCCCATATTTCAGTCATAATCATGTGGTCTCCTGTTGATGTAAATACTTTTTTAACCTCATCAAATTTACACAGTTCTTTGGCGACATTTAAAAATTTATCTGGCTCTGTATCAAAACCAGTTAAAGCAACAACATTATAACCAATCTTTGAAGGGTCTATTATTGCAGTATAGCCCTTAATAACTCCCTCTTCTTCCAATTTTTTGACTCTCTTTCTTATAGAACTTTCACTCGTTCCTAACTCCCTCGCTATGTCAGTGTATGATTTCCTTCCGTTTTTCATAAGAATCTCGATAATTTTTAGGTCTTTCTCATCCATAATATCACCGAATTTCGGACAGATATTAATATTAATGTAATCTTACAATATCCGCATTTGGTATTTTACTGTTAAGATATATAAAATTTTGGGGATAAAAATGGCAGTTGAAATTATTGTGAATAAGGAAAAGTGTATCGGATGCGGAAGATGTTATGATGTATGTCCCAAAGCTCCACTTATTTGGAAGAGAGATGAGAATGGAAAGTATTACGCTTATGATGTTGAATACTGTCACAACTGTAAATTTTGTGCAGGTAGATGCCCAACAAATGCAATATTGATTAAAGTAGTTAAACCAAAAAAGAAAAATAAAAATAAAAAGTAATTATTTATTTATATCTGCAAAAACCTCATCATCTAATGCATTAACCAAGGCATCTATATGCCTTTTTTCTACAATCAATGGGGGTAAGAATCTTAAAACAGTATCAGATGTGCAATTAATTAAAAATCCTTTTTCAAGCATTTTTTTAACAATTTCAGCTCCATTAAATTCAAGCTCAACTCCAATCATTAAACCTAATCCCCTAACATCTTTTATGAAGTTGTATTTCTCTTTAAGGTTTTCGAGTTTTCGAATGAAATATTTCCCCTTTTCTATAACTTTATCATCTTTAATAAGCTCCTCTATAACCTCAACCGATGCCAAAGCGGCAGAGCAAGCTAATGGATTGCCTCCAAAGGTTGTTCCATGGTCTCCATAACTCAATGCCTTAGCAATCTCTTCCTTTAAAACAACTGCCCCTATTGGAACTCCCCCTCCTAACGCCTTTGCCAACGTTAAAATATCTGGCTCAACACCATAATGCTCATAGGCAAACATCTTTCCAGTTCTACCCATTCCACACTGCACTTCATCAAAGATTAAAACGATATCTTTATCATCACACAAATCCCTAACCGCCCTTAAATAATCTTTATCAGCTACGTGAATCCCTCCCTCTCCCTGAACCGGTTCAATAATTATAGCAGAGGTTTTGTTTGTTATCGCCTCTTTTAACGCCTCTATGTCGTTGAATGGGACATACTTAAATCCTTCCGGTAGTGGGTAAAAACCTTCTTGATACTTTGGCTTTGGTGTTGCCGCCAATGTTGTTAAAGTCCTGCCGTGAAATGCGTTATACATGCTAATTATTTCTCCTCCTTCTCTTCCCAATATTTTTGACACATACTTCCTTGCAAATTTTATGGCTCCTTCATTTGCCTCAGCTCCGCTATTGCAAAAGAAAGCTCTATCCAAACCACTTAACTCAACCAACTTTTTAGCCAACTTTATTTGTGGGATTGTATAGTATATGTTGGATGTATGAATTAAAGTTTCAGCTTGTTTTTTTATCGCTTCAACAACCTTTGGATGGCAATGCCCTACATTATTAACTCCAATCCCAGCCAAGAAGTCGAGGTATTTCTTTCCATCAATATCATAGACCTCCATTCCTTTACCTTCAACTAAAACTACTGGCAACCTCCCATAAATTTGGAGATGATATTTTTTCTCCAACTCTATCCAGTTCTCTTGGTTCATTTAATCACCAAATAAGATTTATTGAGAAATCATATATTTTGTGATGTATTTATTTTTATTGGAAAAATGTTTTTAAGCCATTAGTTATTATTACTTTACCATAATAAATGTTGGTGATAACTATGCATAAAATATGTGTTATTGAAGGAGATGGGATTGGTAAAGAAGTAGTTCCAGCAACAATAAAAGTTTTGGAGGCAACAGGATTGCCGTTTGAGTTTGTCTATGCTGAGGCAGGAGATGAGGTTTATAAAAGAACGGGTAAAGCTCTTCCAGAAGAAACAATTGAAACTGCCTTAGATTGTGAGGCAGTTTTATTTGGAGCGGCTGGGGAAACAGCGGCGGATGTTATAGTTAAATTGAGGCAAATATTAGATACCTATGCAAATGTTAGACCTGTTAAAGCATACAAAGGAGTTAAATGCCTAAGACCAGATATTGATTATGTAATAGTTAGAGAAAATACAGAAGGACTTTATAAGGGAATTGAGGCAGAGATTGATGAAGGAGTTACAATAGCCACAAGAGTTATAACAGAAAAGGCATGTGAAAGAATATTTAGGTTTGCATTTAATTTGGCAAGAGAAAGGAAGAAGATGGGTAAAGAAGGAAAGGTTACCTGTGCTCACAAGGCAAATGTTTTAAAGCTAACTGATGGATTATTTAAAAAGATATTTTACAAAGTTGCTGAGGAGTATGATGATATAAAGGCAGAGGACTACTATATAGATGCAATGAACATGTATATTATAACTAAACCACAAACATTTGATGTTGTTGTCACCTCCAACTTGTTTGGTGATATATTATCAGATGGAGCGGCTGGAACTGTTGGAGGGCTTGGCTTAGCTCCCTCAGCAAATATAGGAGATGAGCATGGATTATTTGAGCCAGTTCATGGTTCAGCCCCAGACATTGCAGGGAAGAAAATTGCCAATCCAACAGCTACAATATTGAGTGCAGTTTTAATGCTTAGATACTTAGGAGAGTATGAAGCGGCTGATAAAGTTGAAAAAGCATTAGAGGAGGTTTTATCTCTTGGACTAACAACTCCTGACTTGGGAGGGAATTTAAATACTTTTGAGATGGCTGAGGAAGTTGCTAAAAGAGTAAGAGAAGAATAAACACCCTATTTTCCACTAAAAAATCTTTATATTATTTTATTTTAAAATTTAAAATGGATTTAAAAATTTTTATGGTGATTTTATGAGATTGGCTATCATTGACTATGAAAGATGCCAGCCAAAAAGATGTTCTTTGGAGTGTATAAAATACTGTCCAGGAGTGAGAATGGGAGAAAAAACAATAGAGATAGATGAAAATACAGGAAAGCCAGTAATATCAGAAGTTTTATGCTCCGGTTGTGGAATATGTGTTAAGAGATGTCCATTTAAAGCAATATCAATTATTGGATTGCCAGAAGAGTTGAGTGAAGATAAGATAGTTCATTCATATGGGCAGAATAGATTTAAGTTATTTGGTTTGGTTATTCCAAGGGATGGAGTTGTTGGTATTATTGGGCAGAATGGGATTGGTAAATCTACCGTTTTAAGAATTTTAGCTGGGGAGTTAATCCCAAATTTAGGTAAGCATGATAAAGAGCCAAATTATGATGACGTTATAAAATATTTTAGAGGGACTGAACTGCAAGATTATTTTGAAAAATTAAAAAACAAAGGAATAAAGGCAATTCATAAAGTTCAGTATGTTGATATATTACCAAAGGTTGTTAAAGGAAAAGTTGGAGAGTTATTAAAAAAGATTGATGAAAAAGGTAAGTTTGATGAAGTTGTTGAAAAATTGGAGTTAAAAAACATTTTGGATAGAGAACTTAGTCAATTATCTGGTGGAGAGTTGCAGAGGGTTGCTATTGCCGCGGCATATTTAAGAGAAGGGGATATTTATTTCTTTGATGAGCCATCCTCATGGTTGGATATTAGACAGAGGTTTAACGCTGCGAGATTAATTAGAGAATTAAATAAAGTTGTTGTAGTTGAACACGACTTAATTGTTTTGGATTATCTGTCTGATTATATTCATATCATGTATGGGGTTCCATCAGCTTATGGTATTGTCTCAATGCCAAAGAGTGTTAGAGTTGGAATTAATGAATACCTATATGGAGAGTTGAGAGAGGAAAATATAAGGTTTAGAAAAGAGCCAATTATATTTGAGAAGAGGGCAATTATTGACTTTAAAAATAGACCAATTTTGTTGAGCTATTCACCAATGAAAAAAACATTAGGAAACTTTAAATTGGACGTTAGTGGAGGAACCATTTATAAAGGGGAAGTTATTGGTATCTTAGGAGCTAATGGTATAGGAAAAACAACATTTGTTAAGTTGTTGGCAGGAGTAATTAAACCTGATGAAGGAGAGGTTATTAAAGATAAAGATATAAAGGTCTCTTACAAGCCACAGTATATTGCCCCAGATTATGACGGGACTGTTGAGGACTTATTAAGCTCAATAACCAACATACACACATCCTATTACAAATCAGAAATTATAAACCCATTACAATTAGAAAAATTATTGGATAGAGAGATTAAAGAACTATCAGGAGGAGAATTGCAGAGGGTTGCTATTGCCGCATGTTTGAGTAGAGATGCGGATATCTATTTACTGGATGAGCCATCAGCATTCTTAGACGTTGAACAGAGGTTGAGAGTTTCAAAGGTAATAAGGAGGATAGCAGATGAAAAAGAGGCAGGGATGTTTGTTGTTGACCACGACATATTATTCCAGGACTACATTTCAGATAGGTTTATTGTTTTTAGTGGAGAGCCAGGGAGGTTTGGTATAGGAAGCAGTCCAATGAATAAGAGAGAAGGGGCTAACAAATTCTTAAAAGAGATGCAAATCACATTTAGAAGAGACCCAGATACAGGAAGACCAAGGGCTAATAAAGAAGGGAGTCAAAGAGATATTATGCAAAAAGAAAAAGGAGAGTATTATTATGTTGATGAGTAACTAAGAGGGGTCTGTCCAACATGGACATTTATAGATAAACATCCATGTTGGACTTGGGATTCATTAATCTCAGCTCCCTCTGGGTTCATTGGGAGCAAGTCATCGGTCTATTCCCCAGTCACGGGGACCCCAACTCCGCCTATTCATTAAAACATCAATAATTCCCACTCCTCGGGTCTTCAGTATCACCCTCATCGAAGTGGGATTTACATTATAGTATCTGTATATAAATCCATATATAAAAATTTTGGTAATAAATGTATATAAATATTTACATCCAGCAATGAAAAATTAAACTGTTTCAAATGGCATCATCTCACTTCGTTCGATGATGCATCCCGGGTATACCAATAGGGCGGAGCCTTATGGGCACAAAAGAAAAGGAGAGTATTATTATGTTGATGAATAAAAATATTTAAGATTATTTAAGTATTGTTAAATTTATAGGATTTATTTTTATTCTGGTGGAAATATGGGAGATAATAAACCATCTTCTTTAAAAATTTTTACTTCTTTTTTAAAATTGGGAATGGTAGCATTTGGAGGACCAACGGCAATTGCGTATGTTAGAGAGATGGTGGTAGATGAGAAAAAGTGGATGGATGAAAAAAGCTTTAATAATGGGGTTGCCTTAGCTCAAATAATTCCCGGAGCTTCTGTAATGCAGGTAGCGGCTTATGTAGGATTTTATCTTAGAGGAATTTTAGGAGCTTTTGCCGCTTTTATGGCTTATGCACTACCCGCATTTTTAATGATGCTATTTTTGACAATAATATATATTCACGCCAAATCTATACCAAAAACTGTCTCAATCTTTGAGGCACTAAGAATTATCGTGGTCTCGTTAGCCGCAAATGGGACATTAAACTTTGGTAAAAAAAGCATCAGAACAGTGGCTGATTTAATACTGGTTTCAATAGCGGCACTTTTGTTTATTTTAAAATTTAGCCCATTCATAGTTATTTTTGTATCAATAATTATTGGCTTGCTCATGTGTAAGGATAAAATTACAAAATCACAATTAAAGATAAACATTCCAAAAGAAAAATTGAGGGTATATAAATATGTGGTTTTTATAATATTGGGAGTTATTCTATTCAACTCTTTCCTATATATAATTAGCCCAAAGTTGTTTTTACTCTCAACACTTATGATGAAAGTTGATGTTTTTGCATTTGGTGGAGGGTATGGTTCAGTTCCATTTATGTTGCATGAAGTTGTGGATAAATATAAGCTAATGGATGCCAAAACATTTATGGATGGTATTGCATTGGGACAAATAACTCCTGGACCAATAGTAATAACTGCAACATTTGTAGGATATCTTGTTGCGGGTTTTATTGGAAGTATTATCGCTACAATAAGCGTTTTTACCCCATCATTTATAATACTGCTGTCTTCAATCCCAATATTTGACAGTTTAAGGCACAACCCCATTTTTAAAAATATATTACATGTAATATTGGTCTCATTCGTTGGTTTGCTGGTGGCGGTAACAATAAGATTTACACTCTTAGTTGATTGGTCAATACCAGCATTGGTAATATTTATTGTGTCATTCTTATTATTGTATAGGAAGTATAATATGTTATTGGTTGTATTACTAAGCTTAATTTTGGGCTACCTAATGCTATAAATCTTTTTTGGTGAAAAAAATGATTTTTAATAACTATGAAGAGTTTTGCAAAAAAATGGATGAACTTATAAAAAAATACAAAGGAAAATTTGGATGTATTGTAACATTTGATGGGTTTGTTAGAGAATATGACATAAAAGATAGGAAAAAAATTCCCTCAAAAGGAATGTATATTGATGAAAACATCTTAGAAAAAGTAAAACCAATTATTGACGAAGCAAAATGTAAATTTGACATCATTGAAGTTTTATTTTATCACAACACAGGATTTTTAAAAATAGGAGAGAGAATTTCCTCAATAGCTGTTTTTGCAAAGCATAGAAAAGAGGGATTTGAGGCATTAGAATTTATAATAAGTGAGATGAAAAAGTATCATTAAATTATAAGATTTTTATCTCGAACTGGCAAAAATCATCCCCTAAACCAGCACAATGAGTTTCTTTCGCTCTAACTTTTTTGTTTAATATTTTTTCCAAACATCCAGCAATAAAACCTCCTTCAAACCAACACAATGTTTCTCCAACCTCAGGAAGTCCAGAACAAGATATGCATTCATAAACCCTAATTTGTAATGGTTCTTTATTTACTATTTCAACCCTTCCAATTTTATATTCCTCACAAAATTTAACTACATCTTCAACAGTTTTTGGATTTACTGCATGTCCGAGTTCTCTTCCGCAATCGTAAATTACCCCATGAGCCCCTCTTCCTAAGTATCTTTCTAAATCCATAAACCTTATTAATCTGAATAAAGTAATGTCAATTTCTCTTCCTAATTTAGTCCTATTTTGGTTTGACAATTCTTCAATACTAAATTTCAATGCCATAATATCACCATAAAACAAATTTTTAATTATTCAAATAACTTATTGGAGCTTCTCCTAATTATTCCCTCAATAGCATGCTTTCCAATCAATGACATGGCTTCTTTTATAAATGTTTGAGGAGCAACTAAGTATGTTGTATTAACATCACCTTTTCCAATTTTTGAATCATTAAAATCTTCAATAATCTTTAAAGCCAAGTTTAAATCCTCCTGCTTTTTGTTAATTAACATATTTTTTGCTGAACTAATCAAAGCATCTTTATTTAAAATGTTTATTAAACCTTCCATACCAGAGGTTTCAATAATTGCGGCAAGAGTTTGTAGAGATATCAAAATCTGTTTTTCAATCATCTCTTTTGGAGCTTTAATAACTTGTGTTCCTACACTGTAATAGTCCAAAATTCCAACTAAGGCAATTGCTGTAACCAAAGAACCCATATCTGCAACTGCTGGAACTATATCAGCAGGAGCCACATAAGGAATTTTATCAACACTTTCTGCTAACTCAACTAATTTATTTACCTGATTTTCGCTTGCATATTCTTTCCCTTCCAAAGATTTTCCTGCAATGGTATAATATTTCTGACCAGGAGTTCCAGGGACGCCAGTAGGGTGGAACGAAGATATTCCAACATCCTTTCTCTTTAATCTCAAAATTCCTTCTAATGCCCTATACAAAACAGGCGTTGGAATAGTGCAAGTATTACAAATAACTGCATTCTCAGGAACATGGTTAATAATCTTCTTAGCAATATTTATCGTTAACCTACCAAATGGTGTAAATAAAATATGAATCTCTCCGTGCTTTGCCGCTTCTAAATCATCACTAACAACCTTAACACCAGCATCTTCAACCTTCTTCCACAAATCCTCACTCATTATATTTTTATTTGGCTCCGCTAAAACAACATCATGCCCTGCCTCAGCAAATTCGATAGCCATCCTCGAACCACCATAAGGTGGCTCTCCACCGAACTTTTCCGGCAAATTCAACTGGTTTATATACAAGTTCTGATTTCCAGCTCCATAAACAGACACCCTCATAATAACTCACCATTATGACAACATTGCTTTTATTTTATCTACTGCTCTTTTCATTGTTATTCTGATTAATCCTAAATTGACTTTTGATTCGGTTAGGATTGCTAAGATTCCCTCTCCTGCATCGACCATTAGGATTTTTCCATGCTCCCCTTCAATCATCGTCTGTTCTAAATTACCCATTCCAATCTCTGACGCTGTTCTCTCAGCAGCCCCAAAGGCAGCCGAAGCCATCGCACCAACTAACTCAGCATCAACATTTCCAGGTAATTGAGAGGCAATAACTAAACCATCCTTACCAACAACCATAGAACCCTTAATACCCTCAGTTTTATTCAACTCCAACAAAACCCTATCAATCATAATTCCCCCTTAGTTAATTTTATCAACTACCTTTGAACTTATAGTATATAAACTTTATTAAAATAATTAATATAGAGATTTAGGGAACTGATGATAGCTATTAGACTTATAAAATAGTATATTGGGTTTTCTAATAATGTTTAATTTTCAAAAAAGCATAATAAAAACCTTAGATGATATATATTATTGGTGTTTAAAATGAAAGTGAAAATTAAAGTTAAAGGTATAGTTCAGGGAGTAGGATTTAGACCATTTGTTTATAGAATTGCCAAAAAGAATAATTTAAAAGGTTATGTAAAAAACTTAGGAAATTATGTTGAAATAGTTGTCGAAGGGAAAAAAGAGGAGATAAATAATTTTATCAATGATTTAAAATATAAAAAACCACCACTATCAAGAATAGATAACTTAGATATTGAGGAGATAAAAGATAACATTAACTTTAATGAATTCTATATTATAAAAAGTGAAAATAGTAGAGAAGAGGAAGAGGGAACCATCCCAGCCGATGTGGCAATATGTGATGACTGCCTAAAAGAGATGTTTGATAAAAATGATAGGAGGTATAGGTATCCTTTCACTGCATGCACAAATTGTGGGCCAAGATTTACAATAGTTGAAAAGCTACCTTATGATAGGGAGAATACATCAATGAGGGACTTTCCATTATGTGAGAAGTGTTTAGAGGAATACAACAACCCATTAGATAGAAGATTTCACGCTCAGGCAACATGTTGCCCTATTTGCGGTCCAAAAGTATTTTTGAGTGATGGAAAAAGTATTATAGCTGAGAAGGATGAAGCAATAAAAGAGGCGGTTAGATTATTAGAAGAGGGCTATATCTTAGCAATAAAAGGAATTGGAGGGACTCATTTAGCTTGTAAAGTTAGTGAAGATGAGCCAGTTTTAAATTTAAGAGAAAGATTGGGAAGACCTACCCAACCATTTGCAGTGATGAGTAAAATGGAATATATAAATTTATTTGCTGAATTTG